>DAOVJS010000051.1 GCA_030673105.1 Spirochaetota bacterium | reverse complement strand
GTATTCTTTAGCTCTTATTCTGATATTATCTCCATGTTTTATGCCTCTTTTTTCAATCGCTTCCACGGCATTTGTTCCAAGGTTTAACAATACTTGATTGAGCTCGGACGGATTGACATTTATATAAAACTCTCCCGGCTTAAAATCGATCCTCTTATCGACCAGCTTATCCGTAGTTTTTTCTAACAGACCAAACACTTCAGTTGATACTTCATAAAGATCAATATTGGATTTTTCAGAAATTGAGCCTTTCGAAAGACTTTGAAACTGTTTTACAAGATCAGCCGCCCGATGACAGGATATCAAGGCGTTCTCAATATATTCTTTTTGATGTTCACTGAGCCCCTCATTATTGATATTAAGAAGAATATCTAAATATCCTATGATTCCGGTCAACAGATTATTAAAATCATGAGCAATGCCCCCTGCCAGTGTTCCAAGAGAATCCATTCTTTGTCTTATCTCAAGCTGTCTTTCCAATTGTTTACGCACGGTGATGTCCCTTCCAATAGCCACAATAAAATCGTTACCCGCGGGATCTTTATAGAGTGTTTTTTTAGTCAAAAGAATACGGGTCACCCCCTTAGAGTCCGTTATGGTTTCCTCGTTGATGTTTTCCTTTCCAGTTCTGAAAACCTCATCATCTTTTTCCCAGAAAATGTCAGCCTCCTTCTTTGGAAAAAAATCAAAGTCCGATTTATCGATCAATACTTCCCGTTTCTGCCCGGCTATCTCACAGAATGCATCATTCACCAGAATCCAACGGTGCTCCCTGTTCTTTACACAGACCGGGTCAGCTAAACAATTCAAAACGGTCATCAGATAGTCCCTGTAATTCTTTAACTCCCCCTCCGCCTTTTTACGATCCGTAATATCCCTTATCGTACCTACAATGTACTTTTCCCCGGTACGGCTATCTTCATAAAGAGACTTCTTCGTTGAAATGACATGCCTCTCCCCGTCAATAGTTTGTGCTTCTTCATTCAAATCCGCTTTCCCTGTTTCAAAGACCGCATTATCCTTCTCCCAGTATACATCCGCCTCCTCTTTCAGAAATATATCGTAATCAGATTTCCCGATAAGAACTTCCCTGCCGAAACCCAAGAACCTGCATAACGCATCATTTAAAAAGACCCACCGGTGCTGATCATCTTTTACAAATACCGGATCATTCATGGAATTTAGTATGTTTTTGTAAAATTCCTCGGTCCGGGTAAACTTGTTATTTTCGTTTTCCATATATTACCTCTCCAAAAGAGGTTATCCAACTCACACATTATATTCTAAATCAAATATTGATGATTGACAAGTTTACTTGCCTATTTATTTAATACTCGACCTTCAGTCTGTTTAATCTAATTTCACGCAGTCAATCTTTAAATCTTTAACTTCCTTTTTAATCCACGCGCTGGAATCAATGCTTACCTATTTCTAATACACCCCTGTATTTCACTCACCCAGATCACACCCGGCTTATCCGGCCCTGTAACTCTCGCAGGCACCCTATCTCTCCATCATGCCGAGGCCCTGATAGGTCTTATCGTAATCCATTCGGTTAATCCCGGTACTCCGGCAATATATCCGGGGGCCCGGGTTACTTTTGACATGGCAGCGGGTCCTGATACAAATTCCCACCTCCTTGATATTCAGAACGGCATTAAAAAGTCACTCTCAGCGACAGCTGATATTCTGTCCGGTACGGATGTTGTGGTAAACACAGGCATGTTTTCCAACACGTTAACAGTATCCCTCGAACAGATCATAATCTACGCGGAAATAATGTCCATACTTAAAAGGGTGAGACGTGGTATTGAAGTTGATGAAAGCACTATCGCCTTTGAGGCAATAAAAAGGGTAGGGATAAAGGGTATATTTTTAACTGACCCGCATACCCTGGATCATTTCAGGGGAGAACAACGGTGTTAAAAAGATAATGTCAGAAAAACCCGGCTGTTTTGATTAATATCTGTCCTTCATCTTTCTAACGGCCGGAGGAGTAGAAATAGTTCTAGATGGATGTGGTGGTCTTTTTCAATATCTGTCCTTCATCTTTCTAACGGCCGCAAAGATTTCTATTTCTGTATTGGATTCCATCCCAATCGCCTTTCCGAGCAAAGGATCATCCGCCCTAAAGAATGGATTGCTCACCCTCTCCTCAGAAATTAATGCCGGAACTGTGGGGATATTTTTCTTCCGCATTTTCCGTACACTTTCAAGCCGGACCTGAACAGCTCTATTTTCAGGCTCGAGAGAGGCGGCAAATTCCAGGTTCTCCAGTGTATACTCATGCCCCGGGAAGATCTTTGTACCACCAGGAAGACTTCTCAGCCTGCATAGGGAGCCCCACATTTGTTCAGGGGTTCCCTCAAAAATCCTACCGCACCCGGCTTCAAACAGACAGTCCCCGCTGAAAAGAATCCCCTCATCTGCGGAATAATACACGATATGGGTTATTGTATGCCCCGGAACGGAAAGAACATCAAACGCAACCGTCCCAAAATAAATTTTATCTCCTTCCCTGACCGCCCGGTCCAGACCGGTAATTCTTTTATCTTCAGGGCCTAGAACCTCGCAACCTGTTACCTCTTTCAATGCCATATTACCGCCGGTATGATCAAAGTGATGGTGTGTACAGAGTATATACTCCAGCTTCAGCTTATACCGTTTTAAGAGGTCCTCAACCATTGTTGACCCCGCGGGATCAACAACCGCGGCCCTATCATCCCGGATAATAATATAGATATAGTTGTCGCTTAAGGCTGGAAGCCGCAAAACCCTGAGATGCGGGCCTGTGAATGCAACAAAACTGCTGCTGTTTTCCAATTCAGCCACACCCTCATATTAAATTTAAAAGTCTCCGGCTGCTGCAAAACAGCAGATACTGTTAATACTAAAAACGCTTAAAACAGAGCACAATAAATTATCCGGAGTTGTTTTTTCCTGCTTATAATATCTTTTAAATAAACCGATTATAAAAAGTATATTCTCTGTATTATATTCAGACTTTTACCATATTGCAGTAAAAAAACTTTATTTGAGTATATTTATTTATGAACAAAGAGCAAAATAAAAATTCAAATGTTAATCCGGACCATTCTATAAAAATGATAATCAGGTACTATGGGGTAAGAGGGTCTATACCCACCCCGATGCTGCCGGCTGATCTGGAAAACAAGATCAAATATCTTATCGTGGGTATTTTAAAAAATAAAAAGTTTAAAGGCCTGACAATCAATGAAATATTCAATAAAATACCTCATCATTTAAAGTCTACATACGGCGGCAATACTCCCTGTGTTCTTGTTAAAATTAAGGGCCACACATTGATCCTGGATGGAGGTTCCGGAATCCGTGAGCTTGGGCTGGATTTGATGGGTCAGGAGTTCGGGCAGGGAAAGGGAAAAGCGAAAATATTTTTCAGTCATACACACTGGGACCATATTCAGGGCATTCCCTTTTTTGCGCCACTTTTCATACCGGGGAATCAATTTGAGTTTTATTCCCTTATTCCTGACCTGGAAAACCGCCTGAAAGGACAGCAAATACCAACATATTTTCCCATCGACATGAATTACATGGCCGCTGAAAAAAAGTTCTTTATTTTAAATGATAAGGAGACCAAAGACTTCGGAGATTTTAAAGTAAAGATCATGAAATTAAACCATCCCGGAGATTCTATCGCGTACAGAATCGAATCTGATGGTAAAGCCTTTATTTACAGTACTGATGTTGAATTTAATGAAAAAAATTACGATACAATGGCTGAAACAATTGAATTCTTTAAAGGCGCGGATGTTTTGACTTTCGATTCCCAGTATACCCTTAAGGAATCATTCACAAAAATTGATTGGGGTCACAGCTCTATCCAGATCGGTATTGATCTTGCCCGCCACAGCGGTATCAAGAAGGTTATTCTTTTTCACTACGATCCAACTTACACGGATAAAAAAATACACGAAATCACCAGGATCGGGCTTTCCTATAAAAAGGCCATTGATCCTGAACGCGACCTGGAAATTATTCCAGCTCGCGAGGGCCTGGAACTGGAGATCTAACGGTATTTTCAATCGTTAAAGAAATGCGGGTTCTGATATTTATATTCCTCAAAAGAATCCCCGGTATAATCATAATCGAACTCCAGAATTTTATTATCCAGTTCCTCGATCTCCTCCACGCTTGGAGGAACTATACCCACTGCCATGGTCTGCAGTCCCTTTTGCATTTCTCTTGAAACAACAAGCATGGGATCACCGAGTATTATCATCCCCAGAAACCATTTATCATCATTTACACCGTAATAATTATACCAGGCTTTATAGGCATCGCCCCAGGTGCCATTTTCTGCCAGCACATAGTGAAATACTTTCGGATAATAATTCCCCCCCACTTTTGTTGAGCCAATTGTCGCGAGCCCGTAATCTGTTCGCAATAAATATGTCATTGCGAGATTATCTTGAGTAAAACGGGCAGCGCTGCAGTTGAACAGGTTATAAAACAGGCCCTTAAAGTTGTTGGATATGATGTCAGAAGTATGGATGTATTCATATGAGTTACTGCCTTCAACAGCTAACAGGGGAGGATACGAGTGAATCCATTGATACACATACTCAGCTCCGGATGTGGTAAGTGCAGAGATATAGTTTGATTTTACCGTTTCCTCGAGCTTTTCACTGATAATCACAGAGTCGAATATGCGGCCCAGCCCGAAGCTTGAACCACGTTTAAAATCCGACCATGCATTGTCCTTGAAAATATACGCGCTCTCATCAACTATTAGCTGACCTTTACGAAACATATGTACCTTATCAAAGTATCTTATCAATTCGATTGATGTACCTGCTAGCCTTGAAACAAATATCTCCAGATTTAGCTGTGAATGATAATCAAATATACCGTCATTATCATCATCCCGCCATGTCGAATCAAAATCCATGAAATAGAGGTCACAGGGAAATTCCTCATGCCTGCCGAAAGCGTTTTGTTCAAACCAGAAGGTGGGAAGATTCCCAATCAGAAGCGCGCCGTCGATACTATTCTCAGTATAGTACATCTCAATGGTGCTCTTTAAATCTGAAACAGTACCGCCTTGCCATATGTATACTTCTACTTTAGACCCCTCATCAGCGAGATCATCGATATACTGATTTACCGAATATTCCAGTGTGTTGTATATTTCACTTTCAACAACAAGAAGTTCCCTGTTTGATCTTACAACCGCAAAATCCGGATATTCATCTGACGTTAAAAGCATCGTACACCCTGAAAAAATCAGGTAGAAACCTACAGCAAGTAATAGGCCTGAACCTGCCAGGATGGATTTTACAGAACCACTCAAAATAATCTCCCTGTCATTTATGCCTTATACGGGTAAAAGATACTGCCTCTGGTTACGGCCAAAGGCTGAACTACGGTATTCCATGAAAAACTATTCCCTACAGATAAAGTATAACACAATAAAGACCTCAATTCAAAAAAACAGACCCTGATACACGCATAAATAAAACTTCTTGCAAGGAAGTATAAAGTCAGTGTAAACTTCTAAATACAATACGGATTTGATACAAAATAGAAGGAGTACTACATGCCGAGACGTCCTCTGATAATATCAATAATCGTTATCTGTTACGTTTTATCTCCCGTATCAAGTATTCTTCTGGGCTCCATCATTAACCGTATACCGCTTTTCGGGGCCCATAATATCTTTACCAGGCTTCCTATTACCGACATTCTCATTCTATTTGTATATCCGATCAGTGCTGCCGCAATATACTCCATAAAAAAATGGGGGTGGTATTTATTTTTAGCCTGCTCCCTGATTCTTATTTCATACAATATATTCGTGTACTATTTAAGCCCAAGGTACAGCTTTTTAATTCTAATAGTTCTCAATGTAATATTGGCCATTGTCGCGGGAATCTTCTTTAGAAAACATATAATCGCTCCATATTTTAATCCACGCCTGAGATGGTGGGAGACTGAACCACGTTACAAAATTGAAATTCATGCTGATATAATATTCGGTAAAAACGTCTTAACCGGAGAAATTCTCGATATTTCAAACAGCGGCTTTTTCATGTCTCTTGATCAGGACCTTACTGTCGGCCGGGTATTCAAATTTAATCTTAAGTGTTTGAAATGCTCTGTGGAAGTAAACGGGAAAGTGATGCGGAAATCTTCCCGAAAGGAAGAGCTGAATGGTTACGGGGTCATGTTTGTAAAATTGACAGACGCAGAAAAAATGGGAATTAACGCTCTTATAAAGGACCTGGAAAAAGGCGGGGCCAGGGATTTTTCAAGGGAGGGTGATGGCGCCGTTCCTGCAGGCAGTGAAGCGGCCGAACTAACCCATCAGCGGAAGACTGCCGCAAGGTATAAATTGCTACATGAAGCAATCTTAACCGGCGAAAAAGAAAACATTCAGTGCAAGATAGTGAATATTTCTAAAGACGGCTGTTTTGTGACAGCAGGACAGGATATTCCTGATGGTGTAACCTTCAGAATGAAATTAAGGTGCATAAAGCTCGAAATTGAGATGAAAATTGAAATTAAAAGGAAAACCGAGTACCGGGGAGTTTACAGTTACGCCATAAAGTTTATCAATGCAACAAAACAGGAGAGGCAAATAATAAATATGATCATACGCAAGTATAAAAAAATCGGAGCGCGAGACCGTATTAAGGATTCCAGTGCTGTGGATGATGAAGTAATTGATAGATATGTCGCAAACACGCCCTACAGAATAGTTCTCTTTTTTAGAAAATTGGTGTTAAAGGATGTGAGTTAATCTTCCTTTATTCTGCCGGCCAATCCTCATTTTTCAGAGGTAAAACGGGGTTTTCATTGAACACATTCCGAAATAACTTAGTTTAGTCTAACCAAGCTATATCGCCAGGGCTTTTTTTGCCTTATATATCTTCTTAATCATCTCCTTCAAATGGGATTATCAGATCATGCCAAGTATCGAAAAATAACTCACTAAATCCGAAATTAAGATTTTCAGGGACCACTATATCAAGCCGCAAATCGAGTATCCATTCTAAACCCTGCCGACTATAAAAAGGTTTATAAATATCCACACTTAATAAATTTCCTGATTTATCGTAGGTTAGCCCTATTTTTTCATCTTCTATCCAGCCGTCCGGGTTGATATAAATTATATATTCTCCAACCCTGCTTTCGTCATCAGCATCCGGTATATAGGCGTACTTAACATTTCCTGACTCATCATAAGGCCAATCAGGCGGCGCTTCTTTATAATCATAATCATCTGGTATTACCCCTTCATTCTGGGTATCATAATACCATACCTCTGTCTGGAAATTTGGAAAATCAGGATCACCATATTCTGAATAAAAGTACGCCCTTTGAAACTCAACTACTTCACCCTGGTCCAGAGAATAAAAGCGCTCGCTCTTTAATTTACCGTTCTCATAATACTCATACGCAGCTTTCCATACAATCGGCCCCCCGGATACTATTTCTACTTCCTTTACCGTACCATTATCATTCCACGTTACAGTTGTAGTTGATTTTGTACTCCATTCATCAAATGGTGGAATATCATCATCAATACCATCTAAAGGGAATTCCTGCTCATCCTGATCAATTGACGTTATGTGAGCAAATATACTTTTTACAGACATCAGCCCAGTTACCTGAAAAGACCATCTTTTCCCCCAAGATACCTCAACTCCAGTTTCCTTAATTGCAAGATCGTAACTTTTTAAATCACCTTCCTCCACAACGAGAGTTCCACTTCCGGACAGATAACCATAATCTCCCTTGGCAATTTTAGGAGTTGAAAAGATGATAACAATATCGCCTGACGCGGGTGACGCGGGTGTCTCGGGCTCAAAACCACATTCGCCTGCGAAGAAAAAAAACAATGCCATAATTAAGGAAAACACGGAAATCGAAATAAATACTTTCTTTCTCATAAATATACTCCTTAAGTGAATAAACTAAATCTTAGAACCTGCTTTGAACTGGTAAAAACCTGGTTTCGCAGGATATAAACAGATGATATTGTACTTTTTTATACATTTCACTTTAAAACAAAGAAGTTATTTAACTATTTTTTCATTTTATATAAATAATTATATCACACTTGCGATTTTTGTCCAGTTTTAATTATCCCTGATATTTTCAATTTTACAGGAAAATTTATACTTGACCCTGTATAAACATTTGATAATAAAAATATTATTGACTATACTAAAATCTAGATTGAAATCTATAAAAAACGTGTTATAATCAATATTATGTAAAAAAGTTTGGGAGTACGCTTTATGCAGCTTAAAAACTACCAGGAAGATATTGTACAACATATCATCGACATCATGCTGGAAGATCAGCCTGAAATCGAAGCCGACGAAACCTTCATAAATGATGTGGCAGCTTATGTACTGAACAGAATACCTCCAAAGTATATCATGAGTGAACGCGGCTTCACCCGCCTCGCTGCATTAGAACTCATTGACGATGAGGACGATAATAATTTATTAAATCTCGTACAGCTAATGATGTTCGTCAGTAAAGGCATGGATACAGTGAAGGATAGAAGAAGGCCTGAAAAAAGTCAGTACGGGTACGATGGACTTATGTCTACGGTTGAGGATGTGCAGACCCGTAACTACCTTCATAATTTTCCCCAGTTTATTGGCAGGGTTATTGATAATTCTTCGCGTAAGCCTATTTACGACGCACGCGTTACGCAGTTCATTGACGGGGTAAGGGCCATGCCTGCGGAACCAGGATGGATGAACCCCTACTATACAAATACCGCCACCAATGGAGTGTACAGCTTCTGGCCAAAAGCTGTTAAAGACACATCAGAATTAAAACAGTGCAAAATAAAAATTACAATAGAGCACGAGAATTATGAACCGTTAAGTATTGAAAAGGTGATTAACATAAAAGGCGCCTTCAGAGTTTTAAATTTTATCCAGGGAAATGAAATCATAAACCTGAGCGCCTGCCCGCTTGTACAGAAAAACTAACTATGTTCTGCAGTATTCTCCTGTAAAAACTGTTAAAATAATCTATCTAACCATTTCCCGCCGCATAGGAATAATCAGCTATAACATTTATAATTTTATCTCTCAGCAGTTCTTCAGGATCATTTACAAGCAAACCGTTTCTTATCTTTCTGTACTGTCCAGGCATAAATTGACTCAGAAGTGAAAGAGGGATTGTTTTACCCTTCAAATTATTTATCAGTTTATTAAAGGCTGTTTTAACTGTGCGATCAGGCATGTAGTACCGTATCCTGTCAAAAAGACTGTACTTTCTGGCAAAGGCCCTTTTAACCTCAGCACCGGGATAATACTTCTCCCAGTATTCAGGTCTATTCCGCATAACTGTATCCACAACCTGCATAAAATTTGAAAAACCTGATATTTCATCAGCCTTAAACAGCTCATTTTCAATAAAACAAAGTATAAACAGGGCTTCCCTCAATGCAAAGGTAAGGGCCGGTCCAACTTTTAAGATCGCAAACCCGTCTTCTACCATCTGTTTCATTTTAGAAACGGTCTGGTAATCGGTCGAATGAGCCTCAAAAATAATGGCATCATATTCCCGTATTGCCCGTTTTAGTTTTCCGGCCTTTTTCCTGTCGTATTCAATAACACTGTGGTCTCCAAATTCCACACCTGGCTGCACAACCACCGCTATAACTCTGTTCCACGCGTCTTTTAAATTATTCTTAACAAATGCACCTTTAGTAATTGAAACGGTGTTCCTGAAATCCGAAACTGATGTAACCTTTATTCCCTCTTCAACCTCATCACTGCCTCCCGGAACAGGCACCTCGGTCCCTATCACATAAACCGGATGCTCTGTTTTTAAATATTTCTCCTCTCCGTTTTTACAGGCCTCCTCTGCCGCGCCGCAGAGCCGGGCACACCTATCAGCAATAATAGAAGGATCTATAATCCCTTCTTCCTTACCCGGATCATCACCAAGCGGCATGCTCGTGTCAATGTGGATCTTGGTGAATCCGGCACTAACAAACTGCTCTATCATAACACGGGCCTTTTCCATGGCCGAAGACGACTTCTCGTGCTGAAAAGGATTTGGTCCAAGGTGATCTCCTCCAAGGATAATCTTTTCACACGGAAACCCGGTCCTCTCCGCGGCACTGTAAACGAAATCTCTGAAATCCGGGGGAGTCATACCGGTATAGCCTCCGTATTGATTCACCTGGTTCGAAGTCGCCTCTATCAATACAGTCTGCTCATTCTTTTGAGCATGTTTGATCGTTGCTTCTATGACACAGGGGTTTGAGCTGCATATTGAGCAGATACCACGGGGCACCCCTTTTTTCTGTAAAGCTATGATTTCTCTTAAAAAAAATGATTTATTCACGTGAACCCTTTCATCCTCTAGAAGTGTAATAAAAATTTTTATCCAATACTTCAAAACGGCAGGTCTTCTTCCGCCCAGGTTCTGAAATTCTCTACAACTTTTGGAGTCGAACCTCTCCATGCCTGTACCGCATCCCCGTACATCTGTGCCGCCTGTTCTGCGCTGATGTTCGCCGTAAAGAACTCCTGAGTAATCATATAAACCGCCTCTTCCAGTACCGCGGGGTGATTCCGGGTCTGGGTCATTGCCGCGTTATTGACAGTCCAGTCGTACAGCTTTTTATCAATTTTACGCTTTATCGCGGTTCTTTTTAAATAATCTGCCGCGGGGAAAACACCGGTTTTTTCGTACAGAGCATTCTGCCGCTCTTTCGACAGTAAATATTCAAGGAACTTTCCGGCTTCTTCCTTGTACCGGGCGATAGAAGGAATGCCGGCACAGACCGCGGGTACCGGAAGCTTACCTTTAAAAGCTCCTTTTCCCGGTACAGGTACTATCATTACATCGATAACATCCTCTCCCATTTCCCTTGCCGCGGCGGAGATTCGCGGATGGGTATCGAAAAATATACCAGCATTTCCTTCGAAAAATATATCCTGTCCCTCCGCCAGGCTCAATTCTGCAGCATCGGGATTGAATAATCCCCTGTCTCTCAGTTCCTGCACTAAATGCCACCATCCGGAGTGCTTTTCTATTGTAAACGTTTCATCTCCCGCTATTGCCCTGCGATAATCAGCGGCCGAATCGTAGTACTGATACTGAAGCGCAGACTGAAACGAGGCACCGTAAAACCCGTTCCCCCCGCCAAAGACCCAGGGAATATATCCGGCATCCTTTATCTTTTGGAGAGCATCCACGAAATCAGTCCATGTATCCGGAGTTTTGTCCGGGTCAAGACCGGCTTCCTCCCATATCAACCTGTTTATCCCAAAAAGCCACGGCTCTAAAAAAATGGGGGCAAGCCACTGCTTACCGCTCCAGTAACCTTCCGCCCTTGCCTCCGGATTTATGCGGGACAGCACCTCATCAGAAACATAATCACTTACAGGAGATAGATTGCCGGACCAGGCCTGCTCCAGCCCGGGCGCCCCGCCCAATAACAGATGAAGCTCAGGCGCATCTTCCGTTTTAATCATTTCATTAAATCCTGAATAAACCCGGTCGATATCAACATGTTTAACTTCCCATATCACATCAGGGTATGATTCATGGTACAAATCCGCTGATTCCTGAAAAAAGTCCGTTATTCCCGGAATTTTATCCTCGCCCCAGAACCATATTCTGCAGGTTATACCCTTAAACTCCTCTTCCTTTTTAGATACCTTTTTATCTCCTTTACGGCCTCCAGCCGCCAGAACATTCGAAATAGAAAACAGCACTAAAACCATCAAAGCAGCGAGCATCACACATCGACTCTTCATTACATTTCCCCCAGTATGTGATATAAGATGAAGCTCCGATATCTCACGCAAAATATACAATCGTTTGATAAGAAAAAGAAATACTTATGATTCAGTAAATGTAATTTCAGAACCAGCTGAATTGGGATTCTCAACGGCTTATGCACAGCGTTCCTTACGTCACAAATTGAATCTTCGCTGTGTTTTCTATTTGTCAATAACACTTTTTTTATTTATGATTAACGGGACAGAATGAACTTTACAGGGGAGGGGTAATTGATGAGTGAATATGGTTTAAAATCTACGTTAAAAACACCTGAGTTGATCGTATTCGGGACTAATTCAATAGAAGACATTGGAGAACACGTAAAAAAGTACGGTAAAAGGGCAGCCCTTATTTACGGCGGCACTTCCCTTGTAAAAAGCGGAAACCACGGCAGGATCGTGGATATTCTAAAAAAGACTAACATTGAAGTGATAGAAATAAGCGGCATCACCCATGATCCGGATGATCGGCTAGTCAAATCTATAGTTGACAGGGTAAACAGTGCAGGTCCCGATGTTATTATAGGCGCCGGCGGCGGGAGTGTCATGGATGTCGCGAAGGCAGCTTCAATTATTGCTACAAACGGTGGTGAGGTAAAGGACTACTGGGCAGGAAAGGTTTTCACAAGGCCTTCTATCCCTTATATCGCAGTACCAACAACATCCGGCACAGGCACGGAGGTTACCAAAAACGCTGTGATCTCAAACACAGAAAAAACATATAAAAAAAGTATTCGAAGCGAACACATGATACCCGACATTGCGCTTGTCGATCCATCCCTTACCTTTAGCGTTCCTTCCGATATTACCTCGGATACCGGGCTCGATGC
>DAOVJS010000151.1 GCA_030673105.1 Spirochaetota bacterium | reverse complement strand
GATGCTTTTTGAGAAGCGTGTGCCCTGTAATTATCCTCGCGCCCCTTAAAAACTCATCTTTTACCGGCAGTAATGCCTCTGCAAAAAAATCATCCACGAACTTCTGGCCATGCTTGTTCATCTCTGTGCCCGCTATTACGGGCATATTCCTTTTCCTGGCCTCATTTACAATCTCGTGAAGTTTTTTTACTTTTACCCTTCTTTTTTCTTCTTCAGGGATGTCCCAGTTTCTGTCAGGAATAATGCACAGGCATGCTGCCCCTTTACCTTCCATGAAATCCAGCAAAGCAGCCGGGTCATTTTCCCCATCGCTCATCCCATCGAGCCACCCCACTGTAGGCACAGCCCCCAGATCAAGGGTCATTGAGATCATCTCTTCCAACCCGGGAAAATTTCCCTCCTCCGGCGGACAATACCCGGGGCTTCCGAACTTCATTAGATGCGCCCTGATCAGCATCTGTAGCTCGGCAGGCCTTTCGATAAGCTTCAGCACCTCACCCGCACTCACACCCGCAGCATCCGCCCAGAAGCTGGAAAGGCCTTTACTATCTGGAAAGAGTTTTCTTGATTTTTTATCAAGGGCCAGAAGCATATGCCTCTCAGTAGCGTTGCCTGATGGAGTGAGGGGAAGCACCTCATCCTCATAGTTAACGGAGAAGTTTCCAAGGTAACTGTTTATCTTTTTAAGCATCACTTCATTTCTTTTCCTTGAAAGATGCGCCATTTTTTCAAGGACCGCATGCGGATTGTTACTATTAGGCGTACCCCGTGTAAACCCGTAGCCCATGAAGTAACAGATTCCAGGTTCCTTCGGTGAGTTGATCTCGCGGTCTTTCCATTCCGGAATAAATACCCTTGATTCGATTCCTGCAGTGCTTCTTAACCCCAGGATTGAACATGCTTCAAGAAACTCCTCAACGCCGTGCAGTACATCAAAATCCACAATACCGGCAGCGTAGAGACCGCGCTTTGCCGCCTCCCAGGCAAAGCACGAAGGCGAATACCCGTAGGCGTTGAAAGAAAAAAATGTATGGCAGTGAAGATTAAAAATCGGCAGCTCGGGAACTACCGATACCTGGCAGGATTCCAGAAGCGCCTTGAGATTAATCAGGGCCTTCCGCCTGACTTTATAATCAAAACTCGAAAGTTCAATCTCGTAATCAATCTGTTTTTTGTTCATAGAATCCGTTGCCTTTTAGGGTCAAGATGGACAGGTTATTTCAACTTTATTGCTTTTCCAAACTCATAGGCATCCTTCTCCGACGAAAAGGACCTCTGGTCGATTATAAAACAACCCTGTTTTTCCATATCATTCATAAGGGAGAGAAGAGCCTTCCTGTTACCCAGCCCGTTTCCAGCCGCAAATGCAACCGATCTCTTGCCTGCTAATCCCGGCACCTTGTTAAGAGCATCCCGTAATTTTAAAGGAGTTTTAGCCTTAAAAATCGACGTTACATAAGTGCCGACAAAAAGATGCTTGCAAGACGCAAGCCCTCTAAAAGATTCGGCGTTATCGGGAAACATTAAAACAGTACTGCCCTGCTCTTCGAGGCCCCTTTTTAATCCCCCGGCCAGTTTTTCAATTGCTTTCTTATCGGTTGTATATATTATTCCTATTTGCACAAATACCTCCCAATGCTTTTGTCCTGTGATATAGGCAAGTAAACTTGTAAATCATTATGAGAAGTTATTTCCTGCCTATGCTTTTTACCTGATTACTTGTTAGTTTACAGTAATAAATTCTGGTACAAAATACCAGCTAAAAATAAAATGTCTTTAAAATGTATCCATCTCTATTTATGTTATTACCCTGTAACTTTTGCCTGATATATCATGATTAACAATTTTACTTGCCCGTTTTTAAGGGTATAATTAAACCTGGTAATTTAAAGCAGCGCCATGATCGAAAAAATCCTTAACAAACTCAAATATAACATAGTGACTGTCACATTGAATCCTGTACTGGATAGGACCCTCCGGGTTAAAAACTTTATTACCGGAAAAACACATATTGTGGATAAATCTGAATCCTTTGCGGGAGGCAAGGGTGTTAATGTCTCCCGTGCTCTCCTGACTTTTGGGATAAATTCTACAGCCACAGGGATTCTGGCACGAGGGGGCAGTGATTTATACCTAAGTTTGTTGAATAAAAGTACAATTTCCCACGATTTTCTCCATACAGACGGTTTTTTA
Source organism: Spirochaetota bacterium (assembly GCA_030673105.1). Taxonomy (GTDB): domain Bacteria; phylum Spirochaetota; class B62-G9; order B62-G9; family DRHN01; genus DRHN01. The sequence continues at coordinate 3,892 of DAOVJS010000151.1, read as the reverse complement.
CGTACAAATGTAACGATTATCTCAAATAATATCGGAAAAGAAACCCATTTAAGAGAAAAGGGCCCTGCAATTAACCAATCTGTACTGCTGGAATTTGAAGAAAAGTTGAAAGGGTTTGCAAAAAAAAATACCCTTATCGTTTTTTCAGGGAGCCTTCCTGCCGGATTACCCCAAAATACATACAGGATACTTATCAATATCATAAAGTCAGCCGGAGCTGAAGCATTTCTGGACGCTTCCGGCAACCCTCTAAAAGAGGGGCTAAAAGCCGGGCCCCTTTTCATAAAACCCAACATCCACGAAGTTGAGGACGCGCTCGGCTTTTTCCCCGGATCTCCTGATGATTTTTCAAAAGCCGTTCGTATTTTTCATTCCATGGATATTAAAAATGTTATGATTTCTCTGGGAAAAGACGGGATCATATTTTCACAGGGCAGAGAAATTATTCATTCCCGCCTGACAGTTACCAGACCCATCAATACAGTAGGATCAGGGGATGCTTCCCTTGCGGGAGGCCTTCTCGGAATCATAAGCGGGCTCGATACAGCTGACACTGCACGCCTTGCCTGTGCCACAGGCAGCGCGAATACACTCATATCCGGGGCGTGCGTGTTCGATACACAGGTTGTAGACAGGTTTTTTAAGAAGACCGAAATTACAACTCTTGACTCGTCCTGAGACCTATCTTTCATAATACCGAAATTACAACTTCCGGCAGAGTTTGAATCAGGTTTTCCTTCCAAACATTTTTTTCAGCTCTAAAACATCTTTATTTTTAAAAATAATATTCAGAAAAAAGAAAACAAAAATCCCGGCAAGGAGCAAAAGAACTGTTAAACCGGCATTATAAACCCGCGTCTTGAGCATTATGTCGCTGAAAAACCTCAGAAGAAAATACAGCGTGGCCGCCATAATAACAGATGCAAAGAGAGATTTCAAAAGAGAAGAGACAGCCTCCCCATCTATAATCCTGCCTACTCTTCTCTTCAGTATTATGAGGAGAAGGAAAAAATTTATGAAAGCGGATATTGTCCCGGCAAGCGCGATACCTCCAAGCCGAAGCGGCCCTGACAGGACAAAGCAAAGTAAAAGATTTATACCCATCACTACTACTGCCACATACAAAGGGGTTTTTGTGTCCTTCATCGAAAAAAACATCTGGACAATAATCCTTGTCCCTCCTGTGCCGCAGATACCGGGAGCGTGAAACAGAAGGGCATAGGCAACCATCTCCGTGGAACGCTCTGTAAACTGGCCGTACTTAAAGAGCATCCTTATTATTGGAAACCTGAGAATAATAAGCCCGGACATTGCGGGAAGAGTTATTAAAAAAACCAGCCTGAGCGCAAATGCAAGACTGTGTTTCATACCCGCCAGGTCACCCCTGGAAGACCTTTTCGAAAGCGCGGGGAGTATCACCGTTGAAATCGATATGATAAAAATCCCCAGGACCACCTCAACAAGAACGTTGGAAAACCTCAACGCTGCAACGGACCCCTCCTCCAGAGTAGCGGCAATAAACTGGGACACAAGAGTGTTTATCTGATACACACCGGCCCCGATAGTCCCGGGTATCATCAGGAAAAACACCTTTCTCACACCCGGATTTTTTAATTGGAAGGAAAATCTGTACTTTATACCTCTCTTTAACAGAAAAGGCATTGGAAAGGAGAACTGAAGCATACCTCCGATTAATACCCCTATCCCCAGTGCTATTGCGGGGTCTTTCACCCTGTATCCGAACAGTAAACCGATTGTAATTATTGAGATGTTCAGCAGTATCGGAGTTGCGGCGGAAGGAATGAAAACCCTGTACGTGTTGAGTATGGACTGTGTTAAGGCAGCAAGGCTTATGAAAAGTATATATGGAAACATCAGCCGGGTCAGAAATATGGTAAGTTCGATTTTTTCAGGAATCCTGGCAAACCCGGGTAAAAAATATTTCAGCACAGGGGCAAAAATTACTGTCAGAACCACGATTAAAACAATGAAAAAAAACACCATGGTAAAAAAACTGCTCACAAAATTGTCCAGGTCTTCTCTATTCTCTTTTTTGAGATAGTCGGAAAAAACCGGGACAAAGGCTGCCGTCATCGCCCCTTCGCCGACGAGCCTTCTCAGTAAATTGGGGAACATAAATGCGAGGGCAAACGCATCCGAGCTTCCGGACGTACCGAGAAGATACCCCCTCAACCATTCCCGCGCCAGTCCGAATATCCTGGATATAAAGGTGACAATACCCATACCGAATGCTGATTTAACAATACCTCTGTTATCCATTTTTCTCCTTTAACTTGCTAATAATTTTATTATTTATTCTCTTTCATAGGGCTGACAAAAAGCCCCTGGAAGCCGGGTATTCCTGGCAAGAACACATAACAGAACAATCACGGCAACATAGGGAAGCATTAAAATAAATTCACGCGGAACATCCAACCCTATAATCTGCAGTCCGAAAGTAAGCGATTGACAGATCCCAAATAAAAAGGCCCCGTAAAATATTCGAGCAGGGTTCCACTTGGAAAGCATGACTATAGCAATGGCAATAAATCCCCGCCCCATAGTCATATTACTCACAAAGAAAGCCAGATCACAGATAGAGAGAAATGCGCCCCCTAACCCAGCCAATACACCTTCTAATATTAACGTTAAATATCTTGTGCGGTATACATTAACACCGTGGGCATCCGCAGCAACAGGATTTTCTCCTACCGCTCTTACATTTAAACCAAAATTTGTTTTGTAAAGCATCCACCAGGCAACAGGAAGGATAGCTAAACTTAAATAAGTTATGATATGTTGATTAAAAACTGACCTGATATAGGGTATTTGAGAAAGAAAAGGAACAGGTGTCTTTGAGGTAATTTCAGAAATAACGGGAAAGGTTGTTCCAAAGATAACTCTATATAGCAGGCTCGTGATTCCAATCACAAAAATCTCAATGCCCAGGCCTGCAACAATCTGGTTAATCTTTAAATAAATTACCAGATATCCAAAAATCAGCGCAATAAGCACACCCCCGGCCATCCCTGATAATAGACCTAAATAAATATTCTGGGTATTTAAGGCAACCACAAAAGCTGTAAAAGATCCGAGTAACATCATTCCCTCTAATCCAAGGTTTAATATCCCCCCCGACTCAACAAAGTCCTCGCCTATTGCTGCTAGAATTATCGGCGTTGAAGAAGTCAAAGTTCCTCCCAGCAGAATTATAAAAAAAGGCTCGGAAAAAATTGAACTTAATCTTTCCAAAATAGTTTTCCCCTTTTCTGGATATATTCACCTATACCAAAAAATATCAGCATCAGGGCTTCTATTACCTGAACAAAAAACACAGGCACATTTGCTGCCCGCGACATGAATTCTCCGCCAATAGCAAGAAAGGAAAAAAAATAAGCAAGCGGAATAACGGCAATACCGTTGAGCCTTGCCAGGAAAACGAGTGGAATGGCTGAAAAAGCATATCCCGGGTTCCATTCTGCTTGAAAAGCGCCCTTAATTCCTAAAACATCATTTGTACCGGCCAAACCGGCAAATCCCCCGCTTATAAGCATGGCGAGAATAGTGACCTTCTTAATGTTCACACCGGCATAGAATGCTGCTTTTTTATTTTCACCTGAAAATCGAAACTCATACCCCAGTGTTGTTCTTCTCATAAAATAATGTGCCAGGATTACCACGATTAAGCCGACAATTAATCCTATATGAATTTCTGTAAAGGGAATAAGCGGCAGCCTATTCTCCAGGGGAAGAACTACTGTCTGGGGAAAATGCCCCGGATGTGGATTCAGCGGATATCTAACCAGATAAGATGTAAAATTGATAGCAACAAAATCCATCATCATTGTTACAATAATTTCATTAATTTCGTATTTCGCTTTCAATATGGCTG
>DAOVJS010000191.1 GCA_030673105.1 Spirochaetota bacterium | reverse complement strand
CCTTCCCGAAAGGGGTTGTACTTATATTTGATAACAACATCACTTGAGGGGCTTATCGCTCCTTCTGAAAATGTGATAATTCCAAAATCATGGTCTACCTCATAATACGCCGGGTCCAGTGTATTTCCGTTTACGGTTACGACCACACTGCCCGGAACAAGGTTAAAATCCAGAAAGAAGCTCTCAGTTGAGTAGCTGTACTGGATTCTGATTGTGTTGATTGAATCAGAGATCGGAGGATAGTTGAGCCCGCCGTATATGGGATTATCAGGGTCAAAGGGGTTTTTAGAATCATTATAATTTTCCGTATTTGCTATTGGCGGATAGGGAGCAAGTGCCGGGTCATAGGGAGTCTCACCTGGAAATGGCCGCGGGTAGAATAAAGGCGGACTTTGATCATCTTCAAAATTAAAAAGTATAATTCCCCGTGATGCATCAATTTCATAATCATCCAGGAGGGCATCATAATTACCGTTAATACCGCTGTTTACTGTATAGAGCAGTTCTATATTTAAATCATATACACTATCTCCCTCTATTTCATCGAGATAGTATATATTCTTTAATTCCCAGTAGCTGTTAAATGCTTCCTTTTTAAGATAGAGGTAGGTGGTGGTAACATCAAAATATTCAGAAAAATCAGTAAAAACTGCGCTTCTAAAATGTACACGGGTCCCACTTTCATCTATAATAGCGTTCTCTCCAAGCGCATTATCACCAACAGCAACCCCGCTCTTCTCATAGTCGACAATCAGCTCATCCTCCAGGTCAAGCGCGTCATAGAGATAGATAAATCCGTTTGTATTATCAAAGTCATAATCAACACCCCTTCCCAGAAGCACGAAATACTTCCCATCTACCGTAATATCTGCCACAACATCCGAGGATTTATAAAGAAGAAGGGAGCTTTCATCAATTCCCGTGTCAGGAATAAAGAAGTACCGTCCCTTCACATAATCCAGATCCATCACTTTCATATCCACGCTTTTCCTCTGCCCCTTGAACCGCTTTTCACCTTCCATCGCCACTTCGTACCGTACCAGACCTTCCATGTAGAGGTTGTCCCAGCCCGCCTTTGTTGTGACGGCAAAAGAATCCTGGTTCCCTTCATCTATTGGTATATACCTGCTTCCTTCAATTGTTAAGTATTTGTTGCCAACAGTGACCTCTTTCAGAAACTCATCATCTTTCCCTTTATACATAAGAGAATAGATATTTTCCTCTTCACCGATTCCCTCTTCAGTCCTCTCAGAATCATAGTTGAACTCTACATAAAAACGCTCTCCTATATTTCCTTCCAGGAGGATTCTTTCGATTAAAGTGTATTCGAGACCCTGGGTTATTCCAGCTGATCCTGCCCCCGGGACGGTCCCGCTTTTTAATGAAAAATCTTCTCCGTATCGTAAATTTAAACTGATCTCACCTTCAAGGGTAAGTTCTGTTGTTAATTCTTCCTCATCAAACACTTTGCTCATTTTTCGCATGGGTATCGAATCAGTACCGCTGTCCGGTAGTGATAAAGTCTGAGGAAGTGTTAAGTTAGTCAGAGCCGGTTCAGAAGGGCCGGCAAGAAAGGCTGTTTTGTAGTATCGTCCATAAATAATTGAGTAAAAATCGTTTAAAAGGTAGTAGGATCCCGCGAATGCCTTCCCACCGGACAAATGTGGGCCACAGAGAAGAGTAAAAAAAATTATAAAAAGGATAAGTTTTTTAATGATTTTATTGTTATACACTTAACTGATTGTAAATTTGCTTTGCAAGCCCTAACTGGCCGGTCCTGGCCATTGATTTTGCGTATTCATCATATAACATATCCCGAAAAATATCTTTTGCAATACTTTTTCCAAAAAAACCTGATTCCATAACCGTTTTTCTCATAGACTTCAGCATGTTACCGATAAACAGGGACTCCATTTCATAACACACATCGAGGAGCTTTTTATCGTTTTTTGCCTCAGAATTAAGCTCAGAAATAGTCTCTTTTCCTGTTTTAATCTTTTCCCGGAGAATTTCTGCGAAATTCCGCTGTTCCTTTATCTTATCAAGAACCCGACTCGTCCTCATGCCGTTGAGGAGGGTATCGTATTTGCTCATCGTTTCTAAAGTCAGCCGGTTAATGCCATCCATTTTATTCATCACCTTTTAAGATAAATATACGCACCGGGCCATGTTTGCCGGATATGGTCAATCCTGTCCACACTATTTATCACCGTTTCAGCGAATTAGCTGTTGCAAGCATAGAATCGGATGTTGTGATTGCTCTTGAGTTCAATTCATAGGCCCTCTGGGCAACAATCATGTTTACCATTTCCTCAACAATCTGAACATTCGACATTTCAAGAAACCCCTGCTGAAGTTTTCCCATGCCGAAGAAGCCCGGTCTCCCGCCCACAGAAGGCCCGGATGCGGCAGTTATCTTCACAAGGTTCTGGCCGATATTCTTTAATCCAGCCGGATTCACAAATCTGTATACCTGAATTTGGCCTACTTCGATGGGAGTATCGTTACCCGCCACCTTTACAGAAACAAGTCCGTCCTGGCTGATTGAAATATCAGAAAAAATAAAATCTGCAGGCATAATAATCTCCGGGGTAAGCTTGTAACCGTTACTGTTTACTATCTGGCCCTTTGAGTCAATTTTAAAGGTCCCATCCCTTGTATATCCAAAAGTCCCGTCATAAAGTTGAACACGGAAAAATCCCTCGCCTTCTATCGCAAGGTCGAGAGTATTACCTGTATTCTGCAGGCTCCCCTGGGAATACATCTTCTGGGTCGCGGCCGGCCTTACTCCATGCCCTACCTGTATTCCTGTCGGCAGTAACGTATCTCTTGTCGCCGGTGTACCGGCTGAACGAATAGTCTGATACAGCAGATCTTCAAAATCCGGCCGGCTTTTTTTATATCCTGCGGTATTTACATTTGAAAGATTATTCGCAATCGTATCGATGTTAAATTGCTGTCCGACCATACCGCTTGCAGCAGTCCAGAGTGACCGCATCATAGTTTTACTCCTCCATATATAAGCTTTATTAAAATAAACTTCAAGTCAATACACTCTCTTACGGGCTTAAATGTTTTTTCCCGGCAACTCAAATCAGGCTCTTCCTACCTCATTGATCACCTTTCCAAGCGCGGCATCATGGGCCTGGATAATTTTTTGATTCGCTTCATAATTTCTGTGGACCTCAATGAGGTTCACCATTTCAATCACCGGATTGACATTGGAAGCTTCAAGAAACCCCTGTCTTACTTTCGGCCTTTCGTTCTCGATAATGTAAGCCTTTTCCGAATATTCTGTTTCTCTGTATATGCTCTCTCCGACCTTCTTCACATACCGCAGCTTGGGGAAATTGACAACCTTTAATCTGTCAAGAAGGACTGTCTGGTTCCACTCATTTTCCTCCATACTGACAAGCCTCATTGGATCATTACTGTATTCGATATTTTCAAATACATTACCGTCTTCATCAACCATAAAATTATTCTTCTTAATCTGTATGAGGCCATTTTCCCCCATAACTTTATAGCCATCCTTGGTCACAAGAAAACCGTCTTTATCAATGAGAAAACTGCCGTTCCTGGTATACCTCTCTCCTTCATCGGTTTGGACACTGAAAAATCCTTCACCTTCCAGAGCGAGGTCAAAATCATTCTGGGTCTGTTTAAAAGCACCCTGAGTGAACCGCGTATACACCTCATTTACCTCCACTCCTGTTCCTAACTTTCCGATAACAGGCATCAAGTCATAGGACCCCGATGGAATTGTCCTGACTCCGTCATCATTTATTCTTCTCATAAGCATCTCAGGAAAAGCCTTTAATATCGGTGTGTCTCTTTTGTATGATGGAGTGTTCACATTTGCCAGATTATTCGATAAAACATCAATTCTTCCCATCTGGGCTATCATTCCCGAAGCGCCTGTATATAAACCCCTGACCATATCAGCTCCTTTTCATGCGTACGAAATAGGATGTACAACTTAAATATCGACCTAATGAAAAACAATTATAGATATTTTTATTGCCGGTACGATTAATCACTACTATATTTAATTTCTATTAAAAAACCGGAGGGGATATGCCAGAAATTATCGATTCGACTGACAAAGATTTTGAAAATGATATAAGTGTGGATGGCAAGCTAGTTTTAGTTGACATGGGTGCGGAATGGTGCGGCCCGTGTAAAATGATGGATCCTGTACTTGAAGAAATTGCAGGGGAAATGGGAGAAAGCCTGCAGGTTGTAAAGATTAATATCGATCAGAATCAGGAAACGCCGATGAAATTTAATGTAATGAATATTCCAACTCTCCTGTTTTTCAAAGATGGAAAAGAAGTAGACCGCGTTATCGGTGCTGTCCCCAAAAAACAGCTGATCAAAAAAATAGAGAACTACTTATAATTGAGGCTGTCCAACAACCTCTAATTAGGCTGTCCCATACGACAGATTATACGTTTAATGCCT
>DAOVJS010000152.1 GCA_030673105.1 Spirochaetota bacterium | reverse complement strand
TGCGCGATGTCTACAATAGTTGTCGCTATCGTTATCGTGATACATATTATTTTTCTTGCTATATTCAGAAAAAAAGGCATCAAAGTGATGTAATACTGGAAATATTACCTTTGGGGCTAATTTTAGAAGGGGAGAATCCTATGGCAGATATAAAAAAATTAATGGTACCGTGGCTTGAAGGGTTAAAACCCTATTTTTCAGAGCACATAGAAAAGGCATGGGAAGACAGAAGCCTTGTCAGAATGATGTCAAACGAAGGCCCCTTTGGTCCTCAAAAGGCGGTTTTTGATAAGCTTGTCGAAGGGGCTAAAATGGCAAACAGGTATCCTGACTCCCTGAATCATATCAAAAAAAAGATAGGAGAAATCAACTTCGGGCTAGATCAGGATTGGGTGCTTCTGGGTAACGGTTCTACTGAAATACTGGACATGACTTTCAGGTCATTCCTTCAGCCTGGCGATGAGCTTATCCAGTCATTACCCTGCTATGGTATATACATTCAAAGGGCGAATATTATAGGCGCAAAAACAGTATCAATTATGTCAAAAGATAACTGGGAGTATGATATAGATAAAATTGAAAATGCGATCTCTCCCAGAACCAAAATTGTCGTCCTGGCAAATCCCAACAATCCTACCGGCAACCTGATTGATGACAGTATCTACAACAGGCTTGCCCGGAAAGATATAATACTTATCTGCGATGAAGCATACATAGAATACTCAGGCCTTGAAAACTCAAAAATTCCTCTAATGAAGAAATATCCCAACATGATTATTGCCAGGACCCTTTCCAAGGCTTACGGCCTGGCAGGCATGCGGTTTGGATACGCGCTGGGCCATCCTGAGACCATAGGAATTATTTCCAGAACGATAATGTCGTGGAACATAAGTTTAATATGCGCATTCGGCGCTTACGCGGCCTTAAACGATCAGGAAGGCCTTAAGGAGAAGATCCGGCTTACCAATGAAGGAAGAGACTACATTGAAAGCGAACTTGCTAAAATCGAAGGGATAACAGTCTTTCACACAAACGGGAATTACATTTTGTTCGATGCTTCTAAAACAGGAGCAAAGTCTGAAGAAATTGTAAATGCTGTTTTGGAAAAACATAACATTATTCTTAGAAAGATGAATCCCTTTAAAGGAAGAGAAGGGCTGTTCAGAATTACAATTGGAAATAAAGAAGAGAATGAAAAGTGCGTGAAGGCCGTTAAGGAGTTCTTTGAATCAAGATAGGATGGTATTCACCTATGAAACGCTTGCTCGTATTCTTCATATTTTCGTTTGTTTTCTTTTCAGCCATCCCTCTCCTGTACTGTTCTTCAAAGAAGGCAGAAGAGAAACCAGCCGAAGAACCAGCCTTTAAGGTTCCTTCCGGTGTGCCGAAAAAAATCACCGTTTTTTCAAATCTTAATAACAGCTCCATATCGCCTATACTTGAATTTATCAACTCAAAGACAGGATTAAGATGCAGTCTGAACGAAAAAAGCGGTAAAAGTTACCTTCCGGAAGGTAATTATGATATTTTCATCGGCTTATGCGTCAAGGACAGGTCAATAAAAATTTACAACTACAATTCCCAGGCGTGGGATGCCGTCCCTGCCAAATATCATAAAAGCGGTATTTACACCTGGTCGAAATGGTACAGCTGTCTTGCGGTTAACAGTGTAATCGCGGAAGGCTTTACGATACACCGGTCAAATATATTGAAAAGGCTCATTGGAAAGGTTACAGCAGCTAACCCTGTTAACGACCTCCATACACTGGCGGTTTTAAACACCCTGTATCAGGCCTACGGCACAGAAATTCTCATCGAGATTAACAATTCAATACCGCTGTATATGGAAACAAGGGAAGATCTTATCTTCTCAATAGAGAGCGGGCAGTATTCCGGCGCCATCGCTATTGACGGATATTTCAGAGACTCCATTAACAAGGGTTACCCGGTCGGCATTTTCTACGAAAGTTTCATCATAGAAAAATATCCGGTAACAACTGTTTCAGGAACAAATGCAGCTTTCATACCGGAAGCTTCATCGAACAGGGAAGGTGCCGGTTATGTAATTGATTTTATGGCGGATGTTACTTTCCAGACCTTCATTGCCAACACATACTACACACCTGTTCTCGCAGTAAACGGCGAAGATGAGGGGAAGAACCGGTTCCCTCCCGAACCGCAAAAGACCCTTTTATTTGAGTGCAGCTCAAGCGGGATGGACGCATTGATAAAAAAATGGGAGAATATTATCTCTCCGGAAGGATTAGAGGATATACCGGAATGACCGTCTTTTAAAACTGAGCCCTGCCTTATAAGATTCACGGCCTGTAAAATAAACCGCCCGATCATTTTCCCAGCTCCTCAATCGCCTGCAGTACTACTTCACGGTCATCAAAATGGATTGTTTCCTCTTTTAAAATCTGGCAATCCTCATGCCCCTTACCCGCGATCAACACAATATCTTTCTTCTGTGCCAGCTCAACAGCCATATAGATCGCCTCTTTCCTGTCAGGGATTATCATATAGTTTTTCCCTTCCAGTCCCTCTTTAATGTCCTCTATAATAGCTGCCGGGTCCTCTGTCCGCGGGTTATCAGAGGTTACAATTGCTATATCTGACTTTCTCTCCACGATGCTGCCCATTTTCGGCCTTTTCCCCCTGTCCCTGTCACCGCCGCATCCGAATACGGTTATGATACGGCCCTTTTTCAGGACGTTAGCTGCATCGAGAAGATGATCGAGCGCGTCGGGTGTATGAGCGTAATCCACAAATACATGGTAGCCCTTCCCGAAAGTCACCCTCTCAAACCTGCCCGGAATACTTCTTACTCCGGAGATTGCACGCCCGATTGTTTCATCATCGATTTCGAGCGCTTTCGCGAGCGAGTGCGCGGCAAGAATATTATATACGTTGTGCTCTCCGACAAGGGGGGTGGAATATTCTGTGCCGTTTATCGTATATTTCGTCCCTTGAATGGATAATGAGTCGATCCTTCCCATATAATCAGATTTCTTAATAATGCCATAGGTAAACACATTCCCCTTAATGAGAGATAGGAGTTTCTGTCCGTATGAGTCATCTCTATTGATTACCGCGGACGCGTTTTCGTTTAAACCCAGGAAAAGCCGCGCCTTTGCTTTAAAATATTCCTCCATTGTGCTGTGAAAATCAAGGTGGTCCTGACTCAGATTGGTAAAAACCGCGAAATCAAAGTCCCGCGGCTCTATCCTGTCCATCGCAAGCGCGTGGGAGGAAACTTCCATAATAACATGGCTCACCCCACCCTCTTTCATCTCATAAAAAAGTGATTGAATATCTATCGGGTCAGGCGTGGTATTTTTTGCCTTTCTGGTAATATTATTGAACCTGTGAGATATTGTACCCATAATACCCGGGTTTTTTCCCGCTTCCCTGAGAATTGCTTCAATCAAGTATGTTATAGTGGTTTTCCCGTTTGTTCCGGTAATTCCGATAAGTGTAAACCCTCTCGATGGATTGCCGTAAAAAACACGTGAAACATTCAGGGCGCATTTTCTCGCATGAGAAGTGAAACAGAAAGGAACTTCATCATAACTTTTAATCTGATTTTTAAATCTATCTTCCAGGATAATAGCGCGCGCGCCCCTGCTTATTGCATCTTCTATGTACAGCAATCCATTGTCCTTGTATCCCTCTATTGCTATAAAAAGGCCGCCTTCCTTCATATTTCGGGAATCCGAGCTTATATTGGTAATTTCCGGGTCGGATCTACCACTATAAGAAAGGCTGCCGCACCTATCAACAATTGTACTTAACTTCATAATTTCTCTCAACTTGTTGGATTATGTTATAGTATTACACTTCACTACTTGTTCCGACTTTCATTCAGCAACATCGCCTGGTTCACCAATCGCCTTACCTCTTCGATCCTGAAAGGTTTTGAAACTACAAAATCCACACCACGATCTCTCATTTCATCCTCGTCAAGCTGAGTGCCCCAGCCTGTAATCAGGGCGACGATTGTTAGAGGAGATCTTTCTTTCACAAAACGGGCTACTTCCCAGCCGCTCATTCCTTCCATTCCCAGATCACTAATAACTATATCATATTTATCAGAAACAAACCTATCTATCCCGTCTTTTCCGCTTCCAGCCCCATCCACATGACAGCCTGACTGGACTAAAATATCTGAAAGCACCGACCGCATTGGCTCATCGTCATCGATAATAAGAATCTTTGCCGGGATCACACCTGCCTCTGAAGAAGGTAATGAGTACTGCTCACCACCCGGTAAATTTAGCGGAATCCGGATAGTAAAAGCAGACCCCTCTCCTTCTCTACTTTTAACAAGAATTTTTCCCTGGTGGCGCGAGATTATTCCATAGCACATTGACAAGCCAAGGCCATTACCATGTTTATCTTTTGTTGTGAAAAATGGCTCAAAAATTCGCTTCTGGACATTAGTGCTCATCCCAACCCCGGTATCAGTAACAGTGATTACAGCCTTATCTCCATCACTGTAACTAAAAATATGTATCTTACCTCCATTGGGCATTGCATCTATAGCATTGATAATAAGATTTGTAAAAACCTCTCTCAGACCTGATGGATCACCCATTATTAATGGGATCTCTCCAAAATCTCTATACACCTCAATATTTAGTCCTCTGGCCTCAGCCTCATTCTTCCAGCGTGTTCTGGTAAACTCGATCACATCATCGATAATTTCGTTGATATCCATTTTAATAAATGACCTGCTGTCAGCCCTTACACGTGTAAATTCCTGGATCCCGCGTACTGTTTCCGCTCCATCCAGGGCTGCTTTCTCTATGATCTGAATGTTCTTCCGGATATCTAAATTTTCTACTTTCTCAAGCAAAAGCTGAGCACGCCCGAGAATTGCTCCAAGAACATTATTGAAATCATGGGCAACACCTCCCGACATCTCGCCCAGTGCTCTGAGCCGCTCGGTTTTAATTAACTCTTCTTCAAGCCGTTCCCTGGTTGCAATCGCCTTCTTCAAAATCACATTTTTTCTTGAAAGTTGACTAATGAGCTTTTTCTTTCTGTCACGGTTTTTTGCCAGCTCGCGGGTCATTCTATTAAAAGTTTCGGAAAGCTCCTCAATTTCATCTCCCGTATGAATGGAAAGTTCCTGATTGAGGTTACCTCTTGAAATTGAGAGTGCTCCATCCGAAAGTTTCCGAATCGGTCTGGCGATCCTTTCTGAAAGCAGCGTAGCTGCTGCTCCTGCAATTAGAATAGCAATAAGAGAAAGGACTATTAGGTCTCTTCGATTACGCGCAACCTCTTCCTTAAGGGTTTCTTTGGAAAAACCTATCCTTACCATCCCCCACTTTATACTATTCTGGTAAATAGGATATGCAATATCCCATATCTCCTCACCGGTAAGAGAGTCACGAAACTCCTGTATAAGCTGTACAGGTGATGCTGCAGCATTACGGCTCACAGGGTCCTCAAGTATCTGTCCGGTAAATTCATCTCCATTACTGTGCGCTGTTACCCGGCTATTTATATCAATAATAATTGCATAGGCCACATCGGGTTCTTTTGCTACTTCGTCAACATTCTGCTCGAGCTTCGTATAGTCATACATAAGGAGTGGTGGAGTAGAAAGGGCTGCAAGATATAGAGCATTGGATAAACCCCGTTTTTTCCCCTCCGAAAGGATTACTGTGCGGTTATTGTTCTCAACAATAATAAATACCCCTGACATGGGTATAATGATGAGAAGGATCATGTAAGTTAAAAACCTGCTTCTCAACCCCCATTTGGGACGTTTGAAAAACGGTTTCATTGAAAAGATAGAAAAGGACCTGTCATTCACAACTAATCCCTCCATACAAAAAAGTAACTAAAAGGATTTGTTTTCAGAAACTTCTTAACCTTTATCGAAAAATAATAGGCAAG
>DAOVJS010000014.1 GCA_030673105.1 Spirochaetota bacterium | reverse complement strand
TTTTCCCCTTGCTGATGAAATTGAAGTTGAGCCTTTTGAAGTTGAGCCTTTTGAAGTTGAGCCTTACGCCACACTTCTGACTACAAAGTATCAATCGGGTGAAATCCTTATCAGTTTTGAACCGCTGAAAGAAGAAAATATACGATACCGGGTTTACCGTTCCCAAAATATTATAATGGATGAAAAGGCCTTAAGCAATGCCGTGATGGTGTGTGAGATAACAAACCAGGGAATTCCCTATCTGGATGCACCGGAAACCGATGGTAAGTATTATTACTCAATAACACTGCTGGAAAATGGGAAAGAATATAAAACTTTTATCCCTTTTCAAAATATTAATGTAAACCCGATTGATTATTCGCCATTTCCTGAAATGGTCCAAAACATTGATATTAAAGCTAAAACAGATGATCAAATCGATCTGTATTTTACACCGGCACATCATGATTACACCTATACCCTGTATACAAGCTCCAGTGAGATCAGCGAAATAACAGAACAGGAGCCCTTTACCACACTTAAAGGCGGCACGGATCGTTTTTCAGTCCCTGTAAAAAAAGATACCCCTTACTATTTTGTTATTACGGTGGCAAATAGATTTGGTGTTGAAAATAACGACATTACTCCTGGAAAAAATGAAAACAGCGAACCGTATATGATTAAGAGTATTGAAAAGGTGGAAGAAAAGAAGATTGTTATGGAAGAAAAAGAGATTGTCAGGCCCAGGAAAAAGATTACAAACGAAGAACTTATTCGTAACAATTTAAGCAACAACTTCTACAGGGGAAATTATCAAAAGGCACTTGACACATTTCTTCCAATCCTTGGAAAGAGTGACATCACAGTGACAGAAATGGCAATGGCGCACTTTTATACGGGGCAGTGTTACTTCTATCTTGGAAATTATAAAAACGCAGTAAAATATTTTATCCTGAGTAAAGAATTGCAGCAATTTAAAAATCGTTCGGAGATCTGGATCGACCGCTGCCTGGAGAGGATAGACGGTTGATGATTGCCCGAATCAAGAGCCGACGGGGTTGGTGCCCCGGATAATAAACTGCCACCTGTTAAGCAGGCGGGTTTCTGCGTTTAACTAAATGAATGTATTAATGTCCGCAGGACTGAACAGGGCTATACTCTTATTAATATAGCCAAACCGCTTTGATTTCAGATCTATTGATAGAAAAAAGACCCTGTTTTCTTCATCATATTCTATTCCCTTCATTTTAATAACATCACCCTCTGAAATCCCGACACTGTTAGCAACCGAACCCCTTACAACTCTTGAAACAAGGTATAATTTTTTCCTGGGAGGGTCCACCCTTGTGGTAACAATCCCGAAAAGCGGAATAAGGATATTCTCCTTTGCATCATGATTATAAACATAAAGTGAAGGAAGCTCCGGCCGGACATCAAGCAGGATATTTTTCACTTCGACTCTATTATCTCTCTCAATGGTTAAATTTATTATCAGAGGGTTATCCAGGTATGAGGTGAAGCTCTGGACATCGAATATTTCTCCCGCCGGTTTACCATTCACCTCTATAATAATGTCCCCTTCTGATAACCCCGACGGCACGGCCGGACCCCCGGGAACGATATAGTCAATTGTTAAGTAATCATCCTGCTTCCCGATAGTACAGCCCATCCAGCTTCTTTCAACCTTACCTTCCCTGTAGAGCCGGAATAAAAGAGAAAGCAGCAGGTTTGACGGAATAGCGAAATTTAAATTTTCGAAGCTTTCCAGTCCGGCAAACGCTATCCCGATAAGATACCCATCATTATCAATTAATGCTCCGCCGCTGTTCCCGGGATTCAGCGCCGCATCAATTTGGATAATATTGCCGATTTGAAGAAACGGCCTGTCAAGGGAACTTACAACACCTGAAGTTACTGTATTTGTAAGTCCAACAGGGTTTCCTATTGCAAGCACCTTTTCTCCCTGTCTTAAAGCGCTTGAGTCGCCAAAACGAATGTTACTCTCCAGATTTTTTTCAATTTTTAAGAGCGCGAGGTCATATATAGGATCATACCCGATAATCTTTGCCACAAAACGGTCATTGTCATCCTTTCCAGGTATTACATAAACTTTTGAATACCCTTCATACTTGGGATCTACACTGGATTCAATAATATGATAGTTTGTTATTATATATCCGGTTTCATCAATAACCACGCCTGTTCCTAAAATCTGATCCGGACGCCCGACCCTGTTCTCGGTTTTAATCCCTTTATCCACGATAATTTTTACGCTGCTCTTGATGGTACCTTCTATAGCTATCTGAGGAATACCTGTGCCTTCACCGCTCTTTACCTTCAACTCATCGATTTTATTCTTCAATTCTTCAAGCTCATCTTCGTATCCGGAAGGCTCATCTGTCTCAACAACATCTGTATACACACTGAAATATTTTTCCGCAAGCAGCAGGTTATTTCTTTCCAGAAAGACCTCAACAAGTAATCTATAGAGGAAGGGATTATCCGGTGAAAAATTTTCTAAATAAATGAGCCACGATGCCCGTTCAAGCTGGCCCATGCCTGTTAACTCGGAGCTCACATAATCCTGAATATTGATAAAAAAATCCTCTTTTAGGCTCGATAGTTTCTCATCGGAAATAGTACCTTTCATTAGATTTATATATGAATAGGTATACTCAATAATTTTCAACGTATCATTATCATTTCTTAGCTCAGCAGTTTTTCCGTGCAAGAGCTCTGTGAGCTCACGAGCCATCTCATCCTTTTTTTCGCCTTCAAAACTGATGGTAAACTCAATAAAGCTCTTACAGGCGCCGTAAAAATTTTTTTCACCAATATATTCATCAAATTCCACTGTAATCTTTTTTTTCAGAGTTTGAACATCAACATCATCTTTTACCGGAGAAGAAACACAGCCGGATATTATGATTATGAACACGGTTATAAAAAAGGTACATTTAAAAAAGTATTTTTTCATAATCTAATCATAATATAATCACAGTAAAATATCAATATTTACGAATGTCAGATGAATAAAAACATGATGGGAAAATCACACGTCATTTTAAAGTACAAAAGTCTTGACTCATTAATTACAAGGCATTATAGTGAGCATACTTAGCACTTTTATGGGGGTTTTAATGAAAAAGGTCAATATTGCACTTGCAGGGCACACTTCTGTGGGAAAAACTTCCTTTCTTGACACGGTTCTATTCAATATCGCTGCAGCTGATTCCATCGGAAAAGTTGATGACGGAAAATCCTTAAGCGATTTCGATGAAGAAGAAATTAAACGAAAAATATCCATCAAATCATCAATTTTCAGCATAAATTATAATAATACAGTAATAAATATATTAGATACCCCGGGTTCATCAGATTTTTCAGGAGAAGTGGTCTCCTCTATGTACGGAGCGGATTTAATTTTACTCCTTATTGATGCGGTCAGCGGTGTGGAAATTGAAACCGCTAAAATATGGAACCGGGCTCAAAAAATGGAACTGCCGGTGATGATTTTCATTAATAAAATAGACAAGGAACACGCTGACTATAAAAATGTAATTGAAAATATAAAAGAAAATTTGAAGGCAAATATTTTTCCAGTGCAAATACCGGTGGGGCAGGAAAATAATTTTAAAGGTGTTGTGGATCTTGTAAGAATGAAATCTTATATCTATGAAGGAGAAGAGAAAAAGGGAAAGGAACAGGACATTTCATCTGATCTGGAAACCGAAGCCGTAGAGGTAAGAAATAATATTATTGAAATTGCAGCAGAATCCACTGACGAGTTAACTGAAAAATATCTGGAAATAGAAACCCTTGAAGATAATGAAATAATTGAAGGTCTGCGCAATATGATCATAAAGAGGGAATTTGTTCCGATCATGTACGGTTCATGCCTTATGAACAGGGGTCTCACAGAAGCCTTAGATTTACTCATAAAATTAGCTCCGAATTCCGGCTTCAGGGGCAGCCTGAAAGCATCAGACACAAAGGATAAATCGAAAGAAATAGAAATAAACTGCATAAAAGAAACAAACTTTTCGGGCATTGTATTTAAAACGGTGATAGACCAATTTGCCGGGAAAATCTCATTTTTAAGAGTTCTATCCGGAACTGTGCATTCTGAGGAAGAGGTGATCAATACAACGAAAGATAGAAAAGAAAAACTGTCAAAAATCGGGTTATCATTCGGGAGGATCCAGAAACCTCTTAACCGCGACGCAGAAGAGGGTGACATTATAGTTCTTACCAAGCTTCCATACGCGGAAACCGGCGATACGCTTTCCTCCCCTGAGAATCCCATTGTGTTTCCGGAATTGCTTCTGCCTCAACCTGTCCACAGCCTTGCCATAAAAGCAAAAATTAAGAAGGAAGAGGATAAATTAAACTCGCTCATTCAGAGAGCTGCAGAGGAAGATATTACTTTCAAAGTCGAATACAACAAAGAAACAAGACAAACCGTAATATCAGGGATGGGGGAACTGCAATTTAACATTATTCTGTCGAGAATCAGGGATAAAAATAAAATTGATTTTGTAACTTCAACACCGCTTGTGGCTTACAGAGAAACGATTCAGGTACCATCAAAGGCAGACTATAAGCACAAAAAGCAATCCGGGGGACATGGTCAGTATGGCCAGGTGTTCCTGGAACTTGAGCCGCTGCCAAGAGGAGAGGGCTTTGAGTTTGTTGATAAAATAACGCAGGGAGCCATACCCAGGGGTTATATTCCGGGGGTGGAAAAAGGCGTCAGGGAGGCGTTTGAAGAAGGAGTGGTTGCTGGTTATCCGGTTGTCGATATAAAAGTTTTACTTGTGTTCGGATCTTACCATGAAGTCGACTCATCGGAGCTCGCCTTTAAGATTGCAGGAAGAACGGCCTTCAAGCTTGCCATGGAACAGGCAAAACCGGTCCTTCTGGAACCAATAATGGAACTAAATGTTTATGTTGAAGATAAATACACCGGAGACATCATGAGTGACCTCAATTCGAAGAGGGGCAGAGTCCTCGGAATGGATAATATTGTCGGCGGCATACAGCTTATTAAGGCAAAGGTCCCGAAGTCTGAGCTTCTAAAATATTCGATTGAATTAAGGTCAATTACCTCTGGGACAGGGTCTTTTGAAATGGATTTTTCCCATCGCGAACCCATCACCGGTAAAATTGCGGATGATGTAATAAAGGAAACACTGAGGAGAAAAGAAGAGGAAAAAAAGTAAAAAAATTATTCTATTTACGATCATCCGCCGGTATTAAAACACAGGCGGGTACTGAAAATAACGCCGCTCTTTATAAAAGGGATGGCAAAAACAGCTTATGATAGGTCTGATACAGCGGGTAAGTGAGGCAGAAACATGGGTAAATGGTGAAAAGATCTCTTCGATTGGTAAAGGAATTGTTCTTCTTGTAGGTGTTGCAGGTGATGATGGCCCCGGGGATGTTTCCTATCTGGTGAACAAAACTGTAAACATGAGGATCTTCAGTGATGAAAAAGGTCATCTGAACAGGTCACTTCTCGAGGTGGGAGGTGAAATACTCATAGTCTCGCAATTTACACTTCTGGGAGACACTCGAAAGGGGAGAAGGCCCTCTTTTACCCGCGCCGCAAACCAGGAAGAAGCCGAGGTTATATACAGGCTGGCCGTCAAGGAGCTAAACAAATACAGCATTGGCGTAAAAGAGGGGAAATTCAGGGCCATGATGGAAGTAAAACTAACCAATGACGGTCCTGTTACTCTTATAATTGATTCTAAGGCCAGGAAAAAGCTATGTTAAGGGCAGCAGAAAATGGAACTGATTAAAAAATCGTTAGGCATGATCGCGGCAAACTGCTATTTAATAAGAAACGAAACTGCAGCGATTGTAATTGACCCCGGCGGCAACTCGGAAGTTATTTACCCGCTTATCGGAAAAAGGAAGTTGTTATATATCATAAACACCCATGGGCATTATGACCACATCGCGGCAAATAATGATCTAAAAGCGCGCTACGATACCCGGCTCGCGGTGGGACAGTATGATCACGAAATGCTCCTGAACCCCGAGCTGAACCTTTCGGCCACTTTTGACGCTCCTTTCATTTCTATTGCTCCGGATCTTCTTCTCAAAGAAGGTGACAGCATTCAGTTCGAAGAAAATACACTGGAGATTATCCATACCCCCGGCCATACAAAGGGAAGCATCTGCATTAAAATGGGGGATGAGTTGTTTTCGGGGGACACCCTCTTTTTTCGTTCCATAGGCAGGACAGACCTGCCAACAGGTTCCTTTAAAGAACTTGAAAACAGCATAAAGTCAAAACTCTACATCATGCCTGATGATACAAAGGTTTACACCGGGCATGGAGAAGATACAGTCATTGGAGAGGAGAAAAAATACAACGAATTCGTAAAACCGTGAGTTTTTTTAGCCTTATTCCAGCATTCATTATGTGGTAATGGAATATTTTTCTTGATTATTTTCACAGGTTCCTGTACCTTAGAGAAGATTCTTTGTTCGAAAAGGCAAGAATACATGAATTTCATGATTTCTTTAAATAATTATTGGTGGTGGTTTCGGGATTAGCCGGGACTGTTGCTATTACCAAATAGGCCGCAGGTTCTGGCACCCTATGCCAGGTTCTGCGGCCTGTTTATTACAGGCTGCAAAACCTCTTTTGGTTTTGCGGCTTTTTTTTATTCAGGAGGGTTACATGATTCAAACAAAAAATATTGAAAAAAATGTTCTGATCAAAGTCATTCCAGGTGAGAGGTTTACTCCCTTTTCACTCTTCCGCAAACTGGACGCTCGTGTCCTTCTTGAATCAGCTACATTCGGACAGGGGAGAGGCAGGTATTCAATCCTCCTTGTTAAAGAAGCATTCTCTATTTTACAGAAGGGTGAAAATCTTTTCATGGAAAAGGGCGGTAAAAAATTATCCCTTAAAACAAAGGCACAGGATATCCTTGATGTCCTTTCCCATTTTGCCAGGCAGCATTCGGGGCCTGAATATGACTTTCCGTTCCCGGCGGGCGGGATCGGGTACCTGTCATATGAATATGCCCGTAAATTTGATGATGTAAACTTAAGAGAAAAGATAGACTCTCTGGGAATACCGGACGCTTATTTTATTTTTGGCCACATCTTTGCCATTTTTGATCACTACCGTGATACAATCACCCTGATAGCCCTTAAATACAGTGAACATTCCGTAAACCTTGAAAAAACCCTATATGACATTGAGGAGCGGATCCATGATCTCGACTTTAACTACCTGAATCAGGACAGGAAAGAATACACAAACATTCCACTAAGATTGGACTCAGAGCGTTCGCAGTTCATGAATGGAGTTGCAAAGATAAAAAAGGAGATAATCAAAGGAAATCTTCTACAGGGAGTTCTGTCGAGAAGGCTGGTTTTGAGGACAGAAATTCCCGCACTGGAAGCCTACAGCCGTCTCAGGTCCCTGAACCCCTCTCCTTACATGTTTTACCTGAATTACGGGGATTTTCAGCTTTTCGGCTCTTCTCCAGAGCTCCATGTTAAGGTGAATGATAGAAAGGTAATAATGCGCCCGATCGCAGGCACAAGGAAAAGAGGGAAAGATAAGGGCGAAGATGAATTTTTAGAACATGATCTGCTTTCAGATGAAAAGGAGCTCGCAGAGCACCTAATGCTCGTTGATCTTGCCCGAAACGATCTGGGGAGGATATGCAAACCGGGAAGTGTCAATGTATCGGAGTACATGGGTATCGAGCGGTACTCACACGTGATGCATATCGTATCCCAGGTCGAAGGAACCCTCATGGATGGGAAAAGCGGGTTGGATGCCATAAGAAAGACCTTCCCGGCCGGAACAGTATCCGGTGCCCCAAAGATCAAAGCCATGGAGATTATCGATTCCATTGAGAGAGAGAAGCGCAGCTTTTACGCTGGTATTGTCGGTTATCTCGAACCGGACGGGACCCTGGATTCGTGTATCACGATCAGAAGCGCTCTGAAGAATGATGATCTGCTCATACTGCAGGCCGGAGCAGGTATTGTATTTGATTCCATCCCTGAGAAAGAATATGAAGAGACCTCTTCAAAATTAAGAGCGCTTGAAAAAGCAATCGGAGTGGAGGTATAAATTATGTATCTGATAATCGATAATTACGATTCTTTTACCTATAATCTATTCCAGTACCTTTTGCAGATAGAAGAGAAAGAGATAAAGGTTGTCCGAAACGACCGGATCACAATCTCAGGTATTGAGAATATGGCCCCTGAGAGGATTATAATTTCCCCCGGCCCAGGGCGGCCGGAGGACGCCGGGATTACAGTGGAGCTGATCAGGCATTTTGCCGGCAAAATACCAATCCTCGGCGTCTGTCTCGGGCATCAGGCAATAGGATATGCCTTTGGAGCCAGGATCGTCGGGGCAGCAGAAATCGTTCACGGAAAAACCTGTGAAATAGAGCACGACGGCAGAGGTTTATTTAGAAATATCCCCCCCTCATCCCGGTTTACCCGTTACCATTCTCTGGTAATCAAAAAGGAAACAATCCCCCCGGCACTTGAGGTTACCGCAACCTCAAAAGACGGTGAGGTAATGGGCATCAGACATAAACGCTTTATCATTGAAGGAATTCAATTCCACCCTGAATCCATTGCATCTGAGTTTGGGAAAAAGCTATTGAGCAATTTCATCAATTATAAAAGAGAACCTCTAAACATCTCTCAATTCCTGTCAAAAGTGCTGGCAGGGAAGGATCTTTCAGAAAATGAAGCAACCTATTTCATGGAGGAGCTCACGAACGGCGAGCTTACCAACGCCCAGATCGCCGCGTGCCTCATCGCCCTTAATTCAAAGAGAGTCAAAGCTGTTGAAATAGCGGGGTTTGCTTCTGTCTTAAAGAAATTGAAAAAAAGTATTTCTTTTTCAAAACCGCTGCTCGATACATGCGGTACAGGAGGTGACGATGCTCACAGCTTTAACATCTCCTCAATGGCAGCCATAGTAGCTTCATCCTGCGGTGCTTATGTGGCAAAACACGGAAACAGGAGCGTAAGCTCAAGATCAGGCAGCGCAGACTTTTACAGCGGCATTGGAATACCGATCAATCTTGATCCAAAAAAGGCACTTAACCTCCTCGAAAGAACGGGCTTCACTTTTCTCTTTGCCCCGATATATCACAAATCCATGAAACATGCCGCGCAGGTCAGGCGTGAGCTCGGCATAAAGACGGTAATGAACCTGCTGGGGCCCCTTTTAAATCCTGCAGACGCGGACTGTCAGCTCATAGGTGTGTATTCTGAAGAGCTGTGTATCCCCATGGCCGAGGCCTCAAAAATACTTGGTAAAAAACGGGTTATGGTTGTCCACGGCCTTGACCGGCTCGATGAAATTTCAGTGTCATCCCCCACAAAGGTGGTAGAAATTGATGAGAAAGGAAGTGTAAAAGATTATATACTGGACCCCGCGGATTTCGGGATAGGGCCTTTTAGTAAGAAAGAGCTCATCGGAGGCAGTCCAAAAGAGAATGCCCTTCTTGCCCTTGACCTCCTTGATATTGGAGGGAGGGGCGCCGGAGAGAGACCCGCTATTAAAGAGGCCGTAGCTCTCAACGCGGGAGCAGCTCTGTATATCTACGGTCTTGCTGAAAACATAAGAGACGGCTATTTAATGGCAAAAGAAGCCCTAAAAACGGGAAGGGTCCTGGAAAAGCTTACACAGATACGGGAAGAGGGAAAACTAATCATGGCAGATACAATAAGTGTCTGAATGCTCCAAAGCACCTGGCACAGCCCGCAGGAGTAAAAGTAAAATGAGCATAATCGAAGAAATCGTTGAGAAACGGAGAAGAAAGGTAAAAATAAAAGGTCATGAAATGGGGGTAAAGCTTCCGTCAAAAAGAACCTTACCGGTGATTCCCTTTGGCAGAGATCCTTTTATAATATGTGAAATAAAGAGGAGTTCTCCCTCAAGAGGCGTTATTACCGGCGGAGTGGACGCGGTTCGCCAAGCAAGAAAATATGCGGATAGGGGAATACAGACTGTATCGGTCCTCACAGAGGAAGATTATTTTTCAGGCTCTCTAAGAGATCTTTTCGCTGTTAAAAATGCATTTCACGGGCTTTCTCTGTTGAGAAAGGATTTTATACTCGATGAGAAGGACATCGAAGTCTCATTCAGGGCCGGCGCAGACGCGGTTCTTCTCATAGCGTCGATGCATGATGTGAGAACACTTATCCGGCTGTACAGAAAGACAAAGACCCTCGGAATGGAGGTCCTCTTTGAAGTTCATAATAAGGAGGATTTGAAAAAAGCGGGGATGGTTAAGCCGGATGTTACAGGATTCAACAGCAGGGACCTGATCACCTTCCGGATAGACCTTACCGTTCCGATTAAGCTGGGCTGCCTCGCGGATTGGAAGACCAGAAAGGTATTTGAGTCCGGAATCTCATCTGCAGAAGACGCGGACCTGGCCCTTTCATCAGGATTTTCGGGGTTATTAACCGGAGAAGCTGTTATGAAGGATGTCACCCTGATTGATAAATTGAAAGAAGCGTTTTGCCATAAACCCGGAAACTTCTGGCAGAGGTTATTTTCAATTAAAAAAGTTGAAAGACCCTATATTAAAATCTGCGGTATAACAGGAGAAAAGGACGCGGTAACGGTCGCTGAAATGGGCGCCGACATCCTTGGTTTCATTTTTGCCGACTCCCCGAGAAGGGCCGCTCCCGAATTACTGGAAAAGATCCGGGATCTCAATATTTTAAAAGCGGGTGTTGTAGTGCTGGATGCGGACAGGACCTCTTTATACGGCAGGGTTAAAAAACTTTTAAATGACGGCTTTTTGGACGTTATCCAGTTTCATGGCTCAGAAAGACCTGAAGACTGTCACAGGATGGCCTTTCCATACTATAAGGCGCTAAGGATAAAAGATACTGGGGACATAGAAAACATCGGGCTGTACCGCTGCCCGAGAGTGCTAACCGATACCTACATGCCCGGCATTTCCGGCGGCACCGGAAAAAGAATTCCCGACGAACTTGTGTCCGGAATAAAAGAGAGATACCATCTCTGGCTTGCCGGAGGTATCGGGCCCCATAACGCGCGGGAAATAATAAAAAGGTTCGAACCGGAGCTCATAGATGTTTCAAGTCAACTTGAATCATCTCCGGGAATAAAAGATCATGGAAAGATAAAACAACTGTTTGAGGAGATAGAAATTGGAACGGCTATATAATGATTTTTTCGGCTGCTTCGGGGGAAAATATGTGGCTGAAATCCTCAGGACCCCTCTTGATGAACTGAAACATGAGTGGCTTGAAGCCATGAAAAGCAAAGATTTTAAAGGCGAGCTGGATATACTGTTAACAGAGTTTGCCGGGAGACCCACACCACTGATGTATGCTGAAAACGCCACAAAGGCCGCCGGAGGAGCAAAGATCTATATAAAGCTGGAAGGCCTTGCCAACACAGGGGCTCATAAGATCAACAACGTTCTGGGTCAGGCTCTTCTGGCAAAACGTATGGGAAAGAGCAGAATCATTGCGGAAACCGGCGCTGGACAGCACGGTTTTGCAACGGCCGCTGTGTGCGCAAAACTGGGGCTTGAGTGCAGGGTCTACATGGGTGAAATAGATATAAAGAGGCAGAGGCCGAATGTCTTCTGGATGGAGCTTTTCGGCGCTGAAGTAGAACCTGTTAGAGGAGGAGCCGGCACGCTTAAAGATGCGGTAAATGAAGCACTCAGAGACTGGTCCTCAAGCTTTGAAACCACTCACTACCTGCTTGGATCGGCACTTGGCCCTTCACCCTATCCGGACATGGTGCGTGAGTTTCAGTCTGTTGTCGGCAGGGAGGTGGAATGCGAAATCAAGAGGAGGGACCTCAAAGTTGAGGCATTGATCGCGTGTGTGGGCGGAGGTTCGAACGCTATCGGTTTTTTTTATCCCTTCCTAAATAAAAAGGCTCCCCGCCTCATAGGCGTCGAGGCCGGCGGAACCGGGAACGACCCCGGTGAGCACGCTTCACGTATGAGCGGTGAAGGCAGACCCGGCATTGTCCACGGATATAAATCGCTATTCCTGCTTGATGATGACGGTCAGGTCGGGTCAACCCATTCAATTTCGGCAGGCCTCGACTACCCCGGCATCGGCCCTCAGCTTGCCTATCTTGGACAGACAAAAAGGATCGAATTTACAAAGATCAGCGACAGCGAAGCGCTGGATGCTGTACAGCTCTTCTCAAAAAAAGAGGGGATAATTTTCGCCCTGGAATCCGCTCATGCCGGAGCTGAAGCCATCAAATTCGCTGAAAGTCTCTCTCCTGAAAAATCAATAATTGTAAACATGTCGGGGAGAGGGGACAAGGACCTCTTTATCCTTGCCGGGATCCTTGATAAAAATAGATGGTATTCCTTCCTTGAAGAGGAGGTGAAAGGAAATGCCGGATAGAATAATGGCCCACATGGTTGCCTTTTACCCTGACAGAGAAAGCTCTATTGAAGTGGCCCGGGCCCTTATTGATGGAGGATGCAATTACCTGGAGGTCCAATTCCCGTTCAGTGATCCCACAGCTGACGGCGCATATATACAGAAAGCGTGCATGAGAGCCCTGGAAAAAGGTTTTAAAGTACATCTGGGTTTCAGCCTGATATCAAGGATCAGAAAATGTTCAAGCATCCCTATCTTTATTATGGGATACGCGAATACAGTCTTTTTTCATGGTGTCGAAATATTTCTAAAGAAGTGTGTCTTCTCAAAAGTACAGGGGTTAATTATTCCCGACCTGCCTCCCGGTTACGATGAGGGTATTTTTGCCCTGGGGAAAAAAGCCGGTCTCAAAATAATCCCTGTTATCGCCCCTTCAATAAAGGATGATCGGCTTGACGAGGTCATGTCCCGGGACCCTGAGTATGTCTATGCTGTCCTCAGAAAGGGCATCACAGGCGCGTACACAGAAATCGGAGAAGACAATATTAGTTTTCTTAAAAAGGTCGGGGCATACGGAGTAAAAATACTTGCCGGCTTCGGGATTTCTGAGAAAAAACAGGTCCGCTCACTTTCGCCTCATGTCCATGCTTCGGTTGTTGGTACTGCATTCATTAAAGAGATAATGAATAACCACAGGTTAAACCCCTATAAAGTCATTACCGGAAAGATGAGGGGCCTGTTATAGATTTTTTTTTAATTTAAAGACCCACAACAAAAGTTTTAGACAATAATATTTTAATAGGTTATACTCTTCTTACTGCTAAACAACAGGCGCAGCTAATATTTCTCCGGAGACTGCTGATGGCAAGAGAGATTATTTTTATTTTAATCGGGGGTCTGGGGCTCTTCTTTCTGGGGATGAAAACGATGTCAGACAGCCTGAAAAAGGTCGCGGGGGAGCGGTTAAAAAATACGCTTGATATATTAACAAAGAGACCTGTCATCGGCCTTTTCATAGGTGCAGTTGTTACATGTCTTATTCAGAGCTCCAGCGCCACAAGCGTTTTGGCTGTCGGTTTTGTAAACGCGGGGCTGTTGACACTGAAGCAGGCCATCTCCATTTTACTCGGTGCGAACATAGGCACAACATTTACAGCATGGCTCATCTCCTTTTTTGCTTTATTTAAAATCACTAATTATGCTCTTCCTGCAATAGGAATCGGCTTTCTTCTCAGCACATTCGGTAAAACCCGCTCGGCCAAAATGTGGGGACATTTCATCCTGGGTTTCGGCATGCTCTTTACCGGCCTGGGATTCATGAAGGACGCCTTTTCTCCTTTAAAAGAAAGCGAGGGCCTGAAAAATGTGCTCGTGACCTTCGGCACCTATCCCCTGCTGGGCATTATGCTGGGAACAGTAATTACCATTATCCTTCAGAGCTCATCCGCGACAATTGCTCTTCTGCAGATAATGGCTTTCTCCGGACTGATAAGCCTTAAGCACTGTATCCCGATCATCCTTGGCGACAATATCGGCACGACGATAACGGCGCAGCTCTCCGCAATAGGAACCAACACTGCGTCAAGAAGAACCGCGAGAGCGCACGCCCTTCTAAATATTATAGGTGTGTGCTATATGTTGATCCCTGTCTACACGGGTCTCTATTACCGGCTGATATTACTTATTGTACCGGGCCCGGTAACATCCGGAAACATCATGCTCCACATTGCCCTGTCCCACAGTGTATTTAATATTATTAATTCATTATTCATATTCCTGCCGCTGATTAACTTTCTGGAAAAATTAACCATCAGGCTCACACCCGCGAAAGCAGATGCTGTTGATATGAGACCGATGTATCTTGAAAAGCATCTCCTGGAAACTCCAACCCTCGCGCTGGAGCAGTCAATCAATGAAATAATACGCATGATAAACATTGCCCGGGAAGCCCTTAAAAACGCGGTCAGATCTTTTTTAGAAAATGACAATTCTTTTTTTAATAAGATAAGGGAGCAGGAAGACGCAGTAGACAATTTACAAAAAGAAATCACACAGTACCTTGTGGAACTCTCCCAGAAAAATCTGGAAAAATCTGAAGCGGAAGAGATCCCTGTTTTACTGCATTCTGTCAACGATGTCGAAAGAATAGGGGACCATGCGATTAATATTTTAGAAATCTCGGAGAGAAAAATTGACCAAAAACTTCCTTTTTCGGATGGATCAGTAATAAGATTGAAAAAAATGGTAGACATCGCCCTCTTTATGATAGAAAACACCATAATTGCCATGCATAAAAAGGATATAACTTCTGCCAGAAAGGTATTAGAGAAGGAAAAAGTGCTGAATGAACTTCAGATAAGCCTCAAAGAATTTCAGATCAAAAATATAAACGAAGGTAAATACAACTTTCTTTCAGGCATCGTATTCAACGATTTCGTTGATAACATTGAGAAAATCGGGGACCATCTGACCAATATCGCTCAGGGTGTTATGAGACACCTGCGATGGGATAAAGACATAACATCAATTACTTGAACATCCTCTTTAAAGTGGTCATCAGTTCATCTATTATTTCATACTCTTTATTTTCGATACTGCTTAAAACACAGCTCTTAATGTGGTTTTCAAGAAGGATATTTCTCACAGCACTCAGAGCAGAGTGGGCAGCTGTGATCTGGTTTAATATATCATCGCAGTAAACATCGCCATCAATCATCTTTGTTATCCCTCTTACCTGACCCTCAATACGCGCGAGCCTCTGCGACAGGTCTTTCTTCATTTTATCAGATCGAAGGGTTTTTTTTATTCCGGATTGAGCCTCTTCCTGTTTCATATTCAAGCCTTTACAATACAGATATATTTTCAACCATCTTTTCAGGGTGCACCAGCATTTTCACATACTGCGCACGGGTAAAAGCCCACGGGTCTTTACTGTTTTTCCTGCTCAACTTTCCACGAAAATCATCGAGGTTCTTATATCCTTTATCATCCATCCATTTTTCAACAGCCCTGACCATTGTACTGATGTGAGTAACTTTATTTTTATACAGGGTGCTTACAAATTGTACACCGGCAGCCCCTGCGAGTATCATTTTGATCACATCCCTGGCATTCATTATCCCGGTACTGCTGCAGACATCTCCCTTTATGTTTCCATAAAGTAAGCCCGCAAAACGCAACGGCAGTTTGTTATCATTTTCAGAACTGAAATTAAAATGCGAGATATGTTTTTCTTCCTCAATTTCTATATCAGGCTGAAAGAACCGGTTGAACAGCACAAATCCGTCTACCCCTTCCTTATCCAGCCTCTTTATAAAATTGAGGGGATTAGAATAATAGGTGCTGAGTTTCACACTTATTGGAATTGAAACAGCCTTTTTTACTTCTCCGA
The DNA here is from genome assembly GCA_030673105.1 of Spirochaetota bacterium. Taxonomy (GTDB): domain Bacteria; phylum Spirochaetota; class B62-G9; order B62-G9; family DRHN01; genus DRHN01. The sequence goes on along the minus strand of DAOVJS010000014.1, from coordinate 5,760 downwards.
GTATGTCAACCTGTTCATCTTCGATCGCTGAGCCCTCTTTATCAAAATCAACAGGTGACCAGTAGAAGTTTAGCTCAAGACCGTCAACTCCTGTCTCCTCGAGCAGCCTGGCGTACTCAACCCAGGTATCACTGTTAATCGCATTCAGGCTCGCAATCACGGGGATGCTTACACTCTCTTTTACCTTTCTTACCCACATCAGATGTTCCTTCGGCCCGGCATGCTCCAGATCAGGAAAGATTGAAACCATTTCAGGATAGACATATTTCAGCTTTTCTAAATCTTCTTCCAGTTTATACCTCTCGAGCTGTATCTGCTCCTCAAACAGTGAAGAAATAACAATCGCGGCGGCCCCTGATTCTTCTATTTTTTTTACTGAACCCGTACTGGTTGTTAAGCTGCAGGCGCCAACGATTAAAGGGTTTTTTAACTCAATCCCCATGTACCTTGTGACAAGTGATGCCATTTCACTTCTCCGATAATTCAAGATAGGCTAATATGAAAATACAATTTAAAATAAAGTTATTGTTACCAATGATAAACATTGCCCTGATAAATGTCAACCTGATTGTCCACCCATCGGCGCTCGATCGCACCATTAAGCCGCGTGAAGCGCGGCCTAACAGTATACAGGTATACACAGGTACCACCTCATCCCTTCCACTTAACTTTCACCCACTGTCTCGAGTTTTTACTCTGAAGAATAGCATCCAGTATTATCATTTCATCATACCCGGTCTTAAATCCCGGCCGGGAAATGGGAGCCGGCTCCTTCTTGTTTTTGACCGCTTCGTAAAAATCCTTAAAGAGATTGAGTACCGCATCATGATACCCCAGGGGATGGCCCGCCGGCAGGGTAGCATACCTCGCGGTGCTAACGTCCTGAAGCACGGGGTTTTCGATAAGAATCTCATTCGGTTTCTCCCTGTACCCGATCCACAGTTCATTCGATCTTTTATGATTCCACGCATAGGAGCACCTGGCACCGTAAATTTGAAACTCTGTATCAGATTTTCTCCCTGCGCATACCTGCGATGTAGTAAAAGAACCGGGAGCCCCGTTGGAAAGCCTGAAAAGTACGGCTGAATATTCCTCGAGCTCAACTCTGAAATCCTCGGTATCCCCAGCGCCGACTTCTTCAAACGCAAGAACCTGCCTCTTTGGTTTCTTACGAACAGGGATCAGTGTCGCGAAATCACCCATCACTTCGGTTACCTTCAGGCCTGTGACAAACTGGACCAGGTCAAACCAGTGGCTTCCAAGATCAGCCGTAATATTGGACTCCCCGCTCGCCTCTTTCTCAAGCCTCCAGGTATAATCGTTTGGATTTGAAAGCCAGTCCTGAAAATATGAACCTGTTACCATTCTTACGGTTCCCAGGTCACCCCTTTTCACCTTTACAGCCATATCCTGAACAACCGGATAGTACCTGTAGCAAAAATCAACTCCGGTAACAACCCCCTTCTTCTCAGCAAGCTCAACAAGCTCCTCAGCCTCTCCCAGTTTCATCGCAAGCGGTTTCTCCGAGAGCACGTGTTTTCCTCTTTCAAGAGCCGCTTTTGTAATTGGATAGTGAAACTTATTCGGTGTACAGTTGTGGATCACTTCTATCTCATCATCATCTATGATTTCCACATTTTTACCGCACCATTTCCCGATGTTGTACCTCTTAGCCGCCAGTTCGGCAAGTGATATATTGGCATCGCAAACCGCCTTCACTTTTATCCCTTCAATCCTAGACAGCGCCTCAAGATGAATAGGCCCGATGTAGCCTGCCCCGATCAATCCGACTGTAATCATTTCACCTTCTCCTGAAATTATAAAATATGGTTTTATACAACCTTATGCCGGCACTACAACCCATTAATAAAACAGTGCTCCTCCCACTTATACCGGCTCACCAACCTTGCAGGCGTCTCTCATCACCGCGTCTTCCCTTTCAGATTCACCCGGTAAGATATTCAAGTTTCATGTTTAATATTTCAGCCACTTTCTCTATTTCGCCGCTTATGTCCGCGTGGACCAGGGCAAAATGGTGACAAGTTCCGGCTTCTGCGATACGGCTGAAATAATTTTTTAAAGAAACATTCGGTTTAAAGATCGTGTGCTCGAAGTGGACATCACGGGGATGGGTGTCCACAGATTCACCGCGCGCCAGCCTGAATTCATATCCCCCTTCACATCTGAACAGAGTCAGAAGGTTCACAGGCCCGGGGTCTGTAATAAATTCAGGCAGAACACCGTTAAACGGAGCCCCTGGGACTTTCCCGAAATTAATGTACTGAGTATTCCTGAGTTTTGGCCGTGTTCCCCTTTTCGCCATGCTGAACCCGGCAGAGCCGCCTTCATGTCCTCCGAGTACCCAGTTTTTCTCTTCATCAAACATGAGATTTTCAAAGAAGTGCACAGGTTTCCCGCAAAGCTCTTTTATTATTAATCCTGCGACTGAGACTGAGAGGTCTCCCTCTGTTGCCACAACTATTCCCTTATCGATCAGCCTCGCCATTCCGACGCATGGAATCATTCCGCAAATGGGCGTGAGGCCGGGAAACATGTCGATTGCAAGAGCATCCACCTCTCTTTCCCGTACCAGTCTTTCCAGGGCGACCGCCTGCTGCGCGGCAAGCGCGATTTCCTCTTCAGTAGGCTCCACAACATCACAGATCTTATAAAGCTCTTTTATCAGATTATCAGTTTCACTGTCTTTGACCTTCTTCATGCCCTCCAGGAGCTCATTGATATAAAGAAAAACTATTTTAATGCCTGTCTGCCCCATCATCCTGGTTTCATCAGGAAAGGTGTCGTACATAGGTACTCCCGCGCTCCTGTGGGGCAATAAACCAATTTTTTTCCCTTTTAAATTTTTCACGCATACTGCCGCCCTCGCATACTGCACAATTTCAGCGATCGCCGCATCATTTTCTATATGCCCGAAAACAAACCCATGATTAAAGCCGGGCCAGAGCCTTTTAAAGCTGCTAGGCAGCTGGGCCGCGCTGTTTACACCCCAGCATGTTCCGGATTCTATTAATGAGAAGCTGTCCGGGATGCCGGAAAGACCCTGCGATAAAAACAGTACCGGGAAAATACCCCTTATTTCATTGATCAGGGCCACACTCATCATATCATCAATGTAGGTAGCGTGGTACATTAAAACCATATCCACCTCATTTTCTAAAAAAACCTTTCCCGCTTTCGCCGCATCTGTCTCATTTTTAATCAAAAACGGGTACAGCACTTCACAGTCTTTTGCAAGACGCTCCTTTAATTTCAGGGCGCCCTTTTCCATGGCGGCAGGCAGCTCATCCATACCGCATTCTGTCCAGTACTGTTCAATACCCCCGGCAAAGAGCCCGATTTTCGGCTTTTGTAGGGAAAACATTAATTTCTCCTGTTCTATTTAACTATTAAAAGATCGTATTTTTGTCCGAGACGTTTTAGCGTTTTACCCGCACTTCTTCAGCTGATCTGCCTATATACCTTGTCATAAGTAATATGAGAGAAAGTGAAAACAGAAGTATAAGCCCGGACACAGCAAACACCTTTGGAGAAAGGCCGAACCGGAGCATCCCATATAAGTAAACCGGCAGAGTTGTCCAGGTACCTGTCAGAAAATATGAAATGACGATCTCATCGAAAGAAACGGTAAAGGCAAGCAGTGCAGCTCCGATCATGGCCGTGCGGATCATAGGGAGTGTGACATACCATAGAGTTTTGACAGGTGTCGCGCCCAGATCTTGTGCGGCATCCTGAAAACTCGGCCCCATACGCTGGAGCCTGCTCGAAACCTGAAACATAACAAGAGGTGTGGTAAATGATACATGACCCATTAGAATGGTCAGCATTGAAAGAGGAATATTCAAATTTTTAATAAAAATCAACAGAGTGAGGCCCATTATGATTCCGGGAAGAACAAAAGGCAGCATGACAAGAGCGCGGAAAACACCCTTTCCCGGAAAACGAACCTTTGTAATAAAAAATGCTCCGGCGGTCCCGAAGATAAGAGCAATAGTTACCGCGCTGACACCTACTTCAATGGAATGGAGGAGAACTTTGAGGATTTCCTTATCCTGGAAAAGTTCTTTATACCATTTTATTGTCACTCCAGACATACCAACAATCGTTTTTGTCGGGCTGAAAGAAAAGATAATGACCACAAAGAGCGGGAGGTAGAGGAAAATAAAAACAAACAAACCGTATAATTTTAAGACCGTGCCCTGTTTCTCAAGCTTTGAGGCCTTAATGTGACTACTCACCAAGAAAGCCTCCTTCTGTTGACCCGAATTTCGCTGTCAGCCCGAGTATTATAACCGATATTACAAAAAGAATAAACCCAAGCGCAGCACCAAATGGCCAGTTAAACGCAAACCCGAACTGGCTGTATATCAGGTTCCCGAACATGATACCCTGTGTCCCTCCCAGTTGTTGAGGTATTATATAATCACCGAGAGCGATAATGAATGAAAAGATAAATCCTGTAATAAGCCCGGGCAATGAGAGCGGTAAAACCACATTGAGAAAGGAATGAAACTCGTTGGCCCCCAGATCATTGGCCGCGTTTATTATGTTTTTCGGTATCTTTTCAAGTGCTGTATAGACCGGTATGAACACAAAGGGGATACAGATGTATGTAAGTGTGATGGCAATGGCAAACTTATTATAGAGGAAAAACTCCAGCGGCCCCTTTGTAATTCCGATTGCCATCAATATAGAGTTTATTACACCTCTATTCCCCAGTATAGAGCGCCACGCAATTATACGAACCAGGTAGCTCACCCATAGAGGAATTATGCACATCATAAAGAGTAAATTCCGGCCTCTTATCATTTTAAATGATACCATGTACGCTAGCGGGTAAGCCATAGCGATCGAAATAATCGATACAGACAGAGCCAGCCTGATACTTTTAAAAAGAATTCTTGGATATATTGTATCAGTAAAGAAGAGTTTGTAATTTTTCAGGGTCAGGGTTTTCTCGATCTCAAGCCCCTCGCTTGAGTAAAAGCTCATTATAAAAGTGAAAACAAGAGGAACCACCACTAAAAAAAGGAGCCATACAACAATCGGTATCCCTTTAAAGTAAGATCGCGGGCTATCAAAACGGCTCTTAATTTTATCCATGCTTCTCTACACAGCCTCTACTGAATATTTTATTACATCCTTTTCTTCAAAACCGGGAAACACAATGACATCACCGGAATTAAAGCCAACCCGGACAACGTCCCCTTCTTTCAATGAATGGTCCCACGATGTCGTGCCTATCACCGCCCTGATTCCGGACCCGTTAAATTCGCATGTTGCCTCATAATCAACGCCCCGGAACACGATCCTCTTAAGCCTCGATTCTATCATGTTGTCCGGCTTGGATTTCCCGGGATTCAGCAGCACCCTCTCAGAACGTATACATAGAAGAATCTCATCACTTCTATTTAACACTGTTTTTGGTTTTCGTGTTCTGACAGAATTCCCCGATACTTCCGCTTTGCCTTCCTTTTCACCAATTGACAGGACCCTACCGTTTAAGAAGTTCATATCCCCGATAAATGACGCAACAAACGCGCTGGCAGGGTCATTGTATATTTCATCAGGAGACCCTATCTGGTGCACCAGCCCGTCTTTCATAACCGCTATTCTATCACTCATGGTCATTGCCTCCGTCTGATCATGGGTGACATATACAAAGGTAATACCGACGTTTCTCTGGATATCTTTTAAAACCTTCTGCATGGCTACCCTCAATTTAAAATCAAGGCTGAATCT
>DAOVJS010000087.1 GCA_030673105.1 Spirochaetota bacterium | reverse complement strand
TTCAATGGTAATTTTTAACTTATCGTCTGCCTCTTTTTTTGTAATAATATTTATTACACCGCCAACAGCATCTGCCCCGTAAAGGGCACTCGTTCCCCCGCGTACAATTTCAATCCTCTCAATATTCTCGAGCGGAATTAACGATAAATCAGCTCCTCCGTGTGTACCAATTGCCCGCATTCCATCCACGAGCACAAGTACCTGGGCAGACGTTGATCCCCGTATAGACAATGACTGTATGGCTCCCGCAGGACCGTAATCCGATATTGATACACCCGTATGAACACTCAATACCTCAGCAAGATTCTTCGAACCGCTTCCTTTAATATCCTCCTCAGTAATCACAGTAACATGCTGAGGAACATCAAGAACGCTCTCTTCTGTTCTTGTTGCTGTAACAACAACTTCCTCCAACTCAAAAATATCCTCGTCACTCCGGGCGGGAGATGAAAGTGGAATAAAGATGAATATAATAAACAAAGTAAGGGCCAAGCTTTTCAAAATAAGAAGCCTCTATTGCAAAAATTTCAAGAAGTTTATCAGCCCTTATTAACCTTTGTTTAAAGATTTATAATCGTAGAATGAAAGGGGGTAAAAAAATATCAAGATGTAAATTATTGTGGTTTTTAAAGTGAGTATGCGATGAAAACCCATTCCCTTTCCTCGAAGGTTAATTGTTTCAGGAGGGTTTCCTGGCTCCCGGATCACATTACTCACAGCGCCTTCTCACTTTCTAAAACCATTCATAACAGTTTATAACTGCTTTAATTATTCTGAAGCAGCCAAAATCCTGCTCATTTTAAAAAATAAAGCAGTATAACCTGTTAAAAAGATCAAACAGAAAGCAATGACTTTATGCTGCTTTCATCCCCGGTTACAGTGGCGGGACCGCTGCGGATTAAAACCGCATTCCGCTCTCCTGAAACAAGGCTGCGTCTCATTTTAATAATAAAAATAAAATTTGTCAAGAAAAATATTTAGAGTGTGTTATTGACAACATACAAATAAAAAGCTAAAATAATACTATGGGTAATTATTTTTATAATTTTGGAAAATGGTTTCTAATAAAGATAGACAATTTTACAAGTCTAAATGCCTACACAATACTAGTATTAAAAATCTTCTTTCATAAAAGAAAAGTTACTTTTAAAACAAGCCTGAGGGTTCTGTTCAAGCAGATACTTTTCACCGGGGTAGAGGCACTCCCTTTAATTGGAATGGTTTCTCTTGCAATTGGAGGTATATCAATTATCCAGTCTCTCACCTTCCTCCCGAAGTTCGGGGGAGAATCCTTAATAGGAAAGTTGCTCGTAACCGTAATGGTGAGAGAACTGGGTCCTCTCCTGACAGGCTTCATAGTTATGGGGCGGTCAGGAACCGCAATCACTGCCGAAATAGGTAATATGGTAGTTTCTCACGAAATTCAAGCCCTCGAAGCAATGGGAATTGATCCAATCCGATACCTGGTAATACCGAGAATACTGGGCGTTACGATATCCCTGGTAAGCCTGAATATCTATTTTATTATTCTTTCTATTCTCGGAGGTTTTCTTGTATCTAAAATGGTTCTCGTAACCAGTATTTCAATTTTTCTTAAAAAGATCTTAGAATCAATGGTTTTATCGGACATCACTGTAAATCTTCTGAAGGGATTTATATTCGGCTTGCTTATTTCGGTGATATGCACTTTCGAAGGATTTTCAGTAAAACTATCTTCAACAGAGGTCCCTCAAAGGACAACAAAAGCAATGGTTAACGTGATTACAGCTCTGTTTATTGCGGATGGAATAATAACAGTTATATATTATATTTAAAAGCAGGTTTTCAATGGACGAACACATATTAGAGCTAAAGGACATTTCTCACACCTTCGAGGATGAAACAATCCTAAATAATATTTCCATGAAATTCCCGAAGGGTAAATTAATAGCGATAACAGGCCCTTCAGGATGCGGAAAGAGTACTTTATTAAAAATATCCGCGGGCCTTATTTCCCCTGACAGGGGCCAGGTTTTTATAGAGGGCAATAATATATTTGAACTATCCAGAACAGCTCTTTTTCAGATGAGAAAAAAGTTTGCTTTTATTTTTCAGGACGCGGCACTTATCAGCAATCTAACAGTGTATAATAATATCGCTCTGCCTCTCCGGCACCATTACAATCCGCCTGAAGATGAAATTAACAGAAAAGTGACAGGCATACTAAAAAATGTTGATCTTGAAGATGAGAGGGATCTGCTTCCGGCCCAGCTCTCAATGGGACAGAGAAAGCTGGCCAGCTTTGCCCGCGGGCTCGTTTTAGAACCAGGCCTGATATTCTTTGATGAGCCTATCTCAGGAACTGACGCAATAACCCGTGAAAAGATCATAAATATGATTCTGCCTCTGGAAGATGATCCTGAAATTACGCTGATACTGGTGAGCCACAACCTCGATTTTATAAAAAACTCGGCGGATTATATTGCCTTAATTTATGAAAACCGGTTGATTGCCTATGATGAAAAAGAGGAAATTCTCAGATCAACGGATCCTATAATTCAGAGAATACTATCAATAATTATAGACGAAGAAGCAACTGTTGCGGAAGAGATTTTAGGCATACTTACAGGGAGAGTGTCAGAGGACGTATTCAAATAACTAGGAAGTCTAAATATTAGAAAAGCTGGTATTAAAATACCAACGGATAAAATCATGTCTTTTAAATTTAAACATTTAGAAAAAATTGTCGGTGTTTTTCTTACAATAGTCATTCTGTCAGTGATAACTGTTATTGTCTTTATTGGCAGAGAACGCAGGTGGTTTGAAAAACAAAAAATATATTCCACAAAGTTTTTCAGGGGCGAGGGACTCTCGCCCGGTATGATGGTTGAGATAAAAGGAATACAGATTGGAGAGGTAAAAACAATCTTTCTTAATATAGATAACTGGATCGATGTAACCTTTTCAATTTATGAGGAATATACCAGCAGGATCACAAAGGACAGTGTTGTAAAGCTGAGAGCGCCCCTTATAGGAAGCAAGGTTCTGGAAATCATCCCCGGGGGCAAAGATATGCCTGTGCTTGAAAGCGGTTCACTCATCTGGTCTAAAGACACAGAGGAAGGGAGCAGAATTCTCCGGGAAAGGAAGAGGGAAGAAATACCTGACGAGATAACACGGATCATAAGCAATGTGGAACAGCTAACGTACAACCTTTCTTCCAATGAGGGCAGTTTATACAAGACGCTTGAAACGCTGCAGGGGTTCATAGAACAGCTCACCTCGGAGGAAGGCAGCCTTAATAAAACCCTTGCATCAATTGAAGCTATCACTGCGTCAATAAGTGAAAAAGAAGGAAGCATAGGCAAGTTTATGGATGACAATTACGAGCTTTACGATAATGTTATCTCCCTTGTGGAGAAATTGAATTTAATCATGGATGACTTCCGTGAGCTTTCAAAAACCATGGCTGAATCTTCACCGGGGATCAAGGCGGCAATCGAAAGGAGCAATGTGACAATGGAAGAGGCGACCGGGCTTATCAGAACCTTACAGGATAACTTTTTTGTGAAAGGATTTTCCTCCCGAAAGGAACCGGAGGCCGTCCCCATTGATAATGCTGAACGGGAAGGAGGTTATTGATGAAAAAATCCCTTCTCTTTTTCCTCCTATTTACAGGCGCTCTTGTGGCATCCTGCGCCACCGATAGACCTGTTGCTACAGTTAAAGAGAGCGCGCGGGGTTATGAGAAGCTCGCGCTTGAGCACTATAATAAAGGCGATTTTCAGGGTGCCATTCTTTTCTTTAAAAAGGCCCTGTCTGAGGATCAAAAGGTAAACAACCTCAGGGGGATATCATCCGATCTGCACAATATCGCTCGCTGCTATTTAAACTTCGATCTCCTTTCTAACGCCGAGAAGATACTGGGAGAAGCAATAGAAATAAATACTCATATAAACAACCAGAGCGGTCTAGGGGACAACTACTCGCTTCTCGCTTCAATAAAAACCAGGAACGGGGACTATGACGGGGCTCTCGAATTGCTGAGCAAAAGTATCGATATGTATAATACCGCAAAGAACAGGAAGGGCCTCGCGAACTCACTCAACAATATCGGAACGATCCATATTAAAATGGGTAATTATGATGAAGCCTTTAACAGCATTGAATCTTCAATATCCATACATAAAAAGATAAAGAACCATGGGGGGCTTGGCGCAGCCTATAACAACCTCGGCTATCTTTATGAGCTGCAGGAGAAAACTGAAGAAGCTCTGGAGTTCTATCTCCTCGCTCTTGAAGAAGATAAGTATATTGAAAACAGCCTGGGCATGTCAGGCGATCTTAATAATATTGCCGGTTATTATAAAAAGACAGGCGATTTTGAAAAAGCGCTTTTCTACTATAAAAGAGCCCTGGAGGTCAATAGAGGGCTTATGCATATTGCGAGAGAAAAAAAAGACCTGAAAAATATTATTGATCTGCTTGGATCCATGGGCAGAAGTGATGAAAAAGAGATCTATGAAAAGGCTTTAGAAGAGCTTGAAGAGGTTTAAACCATATCAATCACCAGCGCTCCCTTTAGAAGGGGTCCGGCTAAAAGGGCGCTGAGAACCTGGGAATGTTTAAACTTAACACGTATCTATCATCGAAACAGCAAAGGCTCTCAGGCCGACGGACGGGAAATTCTCCTGAAGAGCCCTCACCCCATCCAGGAGCTTTACCTTCTTTTCATCATCTATAACAGCCATGGCCACATTGTTTAAACCGGGCCAGACATGATCACCGAGGTGAGGATCATGCCTTCCAAATCCCACAACATCCTTCCATTTTGTATAATAGTTAATTTCTGAACCTGCAAGAACATCATCAACCTCTTCATCTATTGCCCTGTCATAAATAATATAGACCATTACCATGTCGCTATTCACCTCCCCCCCGCTTCCTCATCCTCTTTTCGATTCTCTTCAGCTTTCCCGTCTCAAACATGGTGTATAAAACGGGTATAAACACAAGAGTAAAGACAGTCGATACGAGGAGTCCTCCGATTACTGTACGTGCCATCGGTGATCTCATTTCACTTCCGGAACCTATGGCCATTGCCATAGGTATCAGCGCGAGCACTGTGGTGAGCATGGTCATTAAAATAGGCCTCAATCTCGTGCGGCCCGCTAATTTTACAGCATCGAGTAAATCATACCCCCTCTTTCTCAAGAGATTTGTATAATCAACTAAAATAATACCGTTGTTTACCACAATACCGGCCAGCATAACGACTCCTATTCCCGATACTGCATTGAAGGTGTTTCCGGTAACAATGTGCATCCACACCACACCGATAAATGTCATGGGAAGTGTGAACATAATGATAAATGGGTCCATAAATGATTCGAAAAGGGCGGACATTATTAAATATATAAGGATAATTGCCAGAAGCATCACGAGAACAAGATCCCTTATCGTTTCCTGAAGATCCTCCCAGGACCCTCCATACAGTATACTGAACCCGGCAGGAAGCGCCAGTTTATCTGCCTCTTTTTTAATCGCGTCAACAGCGCCCTTTACATCACCCTCTACCCTGGCATGCACATACACGACTCTTTGCTGACGCTCCCTCTCCAGTGTGACCGGCCCGTATCCCTTTTCTATTTTCGCAAAATTCGACAGCTGCACCTGTGAACCGAAGGGACTGGCAATCGAAATAAGCTCCAGATCGCCGGATGAAACCCTGTCCTGTTCCTTCAAGCGCACCAGAACACCGATCTCTTCACCTTTGAGTATAACATTCGCGACATCTTCCCCGGAGAAAGCGCGTTTTATAGCATTTCCGACTACAGCGACATTTATTCCGAAAAGCGCTGCCCTGTTCCTGTCTACCTTAATCCTGAACTCGGGAAGGCCTTCTTCCCTCGATATTCTAACATCATTTATATTTTTTACCCCCTCCATGATCTCTTTAAGCTTTTCCGCGATTTCTTTCCCCTGATTTAAATCATACCCTGAGATGATAACACTGAGATTACCGCTTCCCGCACTATGCCCTCCGCCGGTTGAATACTCTACATTCACGCCGGGAACTTCCTGCATTTTCTCCCTTAAATCCGCAATAATCTCTTTGTCGCTTCTTGTCCTCTCTTTCCGATCGGCAAGGGTCAGCCATATTTCCGCTTGATTGGGGGCTTCAAACCCCTGCGCTTCACCACCTCTTCCGATTTGCAGGAATGTAATATCACGTTCAGGAACCTTTTCTTCAATAATACCGTATATTTTATCAACAGTTCTTCTGGTTGTGTCTATATTTGTACCGATCGGTGTTTTAATACGCATCTGTATGAAACCTTCATCCGACTGCGGCATAAATTCGACACCTATAACCTTCAAAGAAAAGATACTCCCGCCAAGAACTGCAAGCACAAGCCCCACAAAAACCCATCTGTGGGAAAGCGCCCATCCCAGTATTTCACTGTATATGTCATCCAGAAACCGTAAGACCTTCCCCCGTGATTTAAGCTCCCCTTCCAGGTCTCTCAGAGAATCCGCCTTCTTTCTCAACCTGACCTTTTTTATTTTACTGGAAAGCATAGGTATTATTGTCAGCGCAACAAGAAGTGATGAGAGAAGTGAAAAGGTCACTGTAAATGCAAGGTCTTTAAAAAGTTCACTGGCAAGTCCCTTGATAAAGAACACGAGCGGTAAAAACACGGTGACAGTTGTAAGGGTTGAGGCTATGATCGCATTCGACATTTCCTGAGAACCAAGCTTAGACGCCTCAGCCGGTTTCGCGCCGAACTCCCTGTATCGAAAGATGTTTTCAAGTACGACTATGGAATTGTCGACAAGCATGCCTATCCCCAATGCAAGCCCGCCTAAAGACATCATGTTAATTGTGAGATCGAACAGGTACATAAAAACAAAGGTTGTAATAATGGAGAGAGGGATTGAAACGGATATTATAAGAGTTGTGGGCAAATTTCTGAGGAAAATGAACAGCACAAAAACCGCAAGCACACCGCCGATTAGAGCAATCTGCCAGACATTATTGATAGAATCCTCAATGAAGTCTGCCGGTGAATAAAACTTATTAATACTTATATCAGGAGGAAGAAATTCTTCAAGAGCCTTAATTCTTTTTTCCATGAGCCGTGCTATCTGCACAGTATTTGTCCCGGACTGTTTCTGTGCAACCATAATAATCGCGTCATGCCTTCCTATTCTGGCATCCATGTCTTCTTCAACATACCCGTCATATATGTCTGCCAGGTCCTTGAGATATACCGGAACCCCCCGCACATTGGCAATAATCACATTTTCTATCTCCTCAATACTCTGGAACTTCCCGACTGTCCTCAATGAGAATGTTGTATTTCCTTCATCTATCGAACCACCTGCAATATTGATATGTTCTGCCCTGATGATATTTATAACCTGGTCTACAGTTAAACCGTAGGATGCAAGCGCAGTTCTATCAAGGTCGACATGTACCTGCCTCTGAAGTCCGCCCCATATTTGAACATTTGCCACGCCGTCGATCTGCTCGAAATTATTCTTAATGTCATTCTCAGCGATATAACGGAGGCTTTTCAAATCCCTCTTTCCTTCCACAACCAGGACCATTATCGGAATCATGGACGGGTCGAACTTAAAAATGACAGGCTGGCTGGCTTCATCCGGCAGAAAATCCCTGATCAGATCTAACTTTTCCCTTAATTCCGCGGCAGCGTCTGACATATCAGTACCCCACTCATACTCAATACTGACCATTGTCTGCCCTTCCCTTGAAGTGGATGTGATCTTTTTAACATTACTCGCCGAAGCTGCCGCGTTCTCGATAACCTTTGTAAGGTTTTCCTCAACCTCCTGAGGGCCGACTCCCGGGTAGTTCGAAAAGACAGCGATCATGGGGTATGAAATATCGGGGATTAAATCGATGGCAAGCTTACCCAGCGAATATACACCCAGAACAATAATGGCAAGGAAGACAACAACTGTGGTAACAGGCCTGTTTACAGAAAGTTCAGAGATCTTCATTCAATTTCCTCTGTCACTTTAACACTATCGCCAGTGTTAAGGTTATGCTGTCCGATAATGATTACTCTGTCCCCCGGTTCCAGTCCCGACACTACTGAAATAATATTACCTTCACGAATATCAAACTCCGGGTCTACCTGAACAGCTTTCTCCTCTCGAACAATAAATACAACATCTTTCCCATCCCTGTTGATGACCGCCGAAAAAGGGATGATAACGGCATCGTTCTTTTTTCTTATTATAACATGTACCTCTCCGAACATGCCGGGTTTTAAAGTATGATTCCGATTATTAATACGGATCCGTGTTTCAAGTGTTCTGGACACAGGATCAACAACCGGGCTCAACCTATCCACCTTTCCAAAAAATGTTTTATTAGGATAGGAAACCACGCTCACTTCAGCACCAAGGCCCTTTCTCACCCTGTATATGTCCTTTTCAGGAACACGTAGAACGACCTCAACATAATCCATGTTTATTATCTGAAAGAGCGGTACCTGGGGCGTGACATACGCACCGTCCTCCACTAATATCTCCTTGACAATTCCGTCGATTGTGGATGAAACCGGTGTCGGCGCAAACGTCAGCCCGGCCTCACTCCTGTCAATGTAGGCAAGTATAGTCCCCTTATTTACAGAATCGCCCTCCTGAACCGGAGTATCTTTTACTTTTCCCGGAACTGTAGAAAATATATTCACCTCCGCATTGGGAACCACGTCTCCATTAAGCACAAGGGATTCTCTGATCGATCCGCTTGTTACTTTACTGACAGCGACAGGTGTTGAGAGGTCCAGTTCTTCGCCCTTCCCCTTCTTGAACATAGCAATTTTATCCCTGTACCTGTTATAGGCTGTACTGCCAAGGCCTCCCACTGCACCAAGGATGACAAGGATAATGAGTACCTTTTTAAGCCATTTTTTCATTGAAAACCTCCAACTCTACACTAAAAATGATCAACCCCCGCTGCTTCCATAAGGTCAAAAAGGGCCATCTGATAATTATAGATCGAAGTGAGATACCCGAGCTGAGCGTTATTCAGGGCAATCTGGGAATCCTTAAATTCCATGCTTGAAATGAGCCCGTTCGCGTATCTCTCCTTTGATGATTTATACAGCCTCTGCGCAAGCTCCACCCCCTTGCTTCCCGACGCGATTTTCGCCTTTTCCTCTTCGAGCCTTAAAAGAATATTCTCAACATTCAGCCTGATCCCGCTTTCGATTGCGTTCAAACCAGCCTTCAGCTGTTCCACATCCAGGGCACCTTTTTTTGAATCGGCGTTTTCCCTGCTCCACGGAAAAAGCGCGGACAGGGGCATCTGCACACTTATTCCAAGAGAGAGAAC
>DAOVJS010000173.1 GCA_030673105.1 Spirochaetota bacterium | reverse complement strand
TGCCATACTCAAAACCATACAAAGTCGCGTATTCCTGTAGAGCCTCAATAGCAACTTTATGAATATTTTCAAATCTTTTAACAACAGGATGGTTCCAGTATTCAGGTGCCTTTGCGGCCGATTCAGTACATGGGAAGAAAGCGCCGGCTTCCTGTTCTGCAGTCAGGATAGCGTTTATTTCCGGCCTCATCATATATCTCACAAAGTCCTTTACCGCTTCCCATTTAGCCTTGTCATCCAATGTATGCTTGTAGACGTGTATTTCATTTGGATAGGTAATCGTACCTCTTTCACTTCTGCCCTTAAAAAAAGGAACATGGGCAGCAGCATAGTCACTGCTGTCAAACTCCTCATGAAATCTTTTCTGTATGCCTGGAAAATAGGGAGACATTGCGAGGGTTCCGGCAGCAAAATTCAATTCTATTTCCCCCCAGGACCATGCTTCGGCGCCGGGCGGTGCATATTTAATAAGATCATTATACATTTTCAATGCTTCAATTGTTTTAGGATTATTGAAAATGATGTTTCCATCTTCATCAAAAAAGCGTGCGCCGGCGCTTGCCATGAATACAAAGGCCTGTTCATCTGTCATCAGGTTTCTTGCACCTCCGATCCCGAACCCATAAACTTCCTCATCGGAATTTTCAGTAATCATCCGGGCAAGTTCGAGTATTTCGTCCCAGGTGTCAGGCGGTTCTGATACTCCTGCATATTCCTCAAGAAAGCTCGGTCTATAAGTCATCAGCATAATCATTGTCCATACCGGAAGACCCCAGTATTCCCCATCATGGAAATACATATCTTTTTGAGCAGGAAAAAACTTGTACTTGGCATCCATTTCATTCACCAGATCCGTTACAGGAACGAGTGCGTCTGCCTTGTACATGGTAAGTAATAAATCAGGAATCGAAAACTGGAACTCCGGCAGGGTTCCGGCTTCAAGGGCTGACAATGATTTTACCCACGCATCACCCCACATGACTACTTCCTGTGTGACCTTGATATCCGGATTCTCATCCTCAAAAATGTCTATCATCTTCTGGAAAGCAGCAACCCTGTGTGCAGGGGCTTCATGGTGCCAGAAGGTAATTTCAATAGGAGCCTTTTCTACAGCAACGGCTTTTTTTTCTATTGCCGGTTTTTCCACTCCTTCTTCCTTCTTCTTACCCCGAGCCATAAGCATCCCGGCAGATAGTGCAAAAACCAGGACGATTGTTGAAATAAATAGTAATTTCTTTAACATGTTTCTCCTCCTTAATTAAATTTATTTTTACTTAAAAACCCATTTTTTAAATGAGTATTTATTTCAAAGCTGTTTTATCCTGTTAAAATATTTATCGATTAATTTTTCATTTGCCTCATCACCGCCCACACAGTTAGCGCTCATATATACAGGCGGTTCGAACCCTTTACTTACCATATACTTCACCGCTTCTATTTCCATTCTTCTAACAATAAAGGAATCAGTTACTCCTGATATTGGAGCAAAAGGCCTGTCAAATCCATCAATTTCAATGACACTGTCACCAATCGGATTATAATCGTCGATGAAAAGATCAACTATGTCCATCAGGTTCTTTTTGCTGGGATGGCGCGTAAAATGATCTTTAGGTATACCTTTCATCCATGGAGCTCCTGCAACGCCTATCGTGTATGCCTCTTTCTTTTTACATTCGAGTGCAGCATCAATAGTTGCAGCATTTACACCAATATTGTTAAAAACAATAGCCACATCACCTTTAGCAACTCTGTAATAGTCGATAACCCTGTTCATGTATCCTGGTGTGCGTTCGATTCTCATTCCGTGAGTAGCGCCGGCAACGCCGTAGAGAGCGCCGATAGCAGGTATAAAACTTATCGCGGCAAGTCCGCCGGCACGATAAAACAGGTCATACGCAGGGAGGTGTGTGTGCCCTCCGGTACCGATTACGTGTACCAATTTATCGGCCATTATTGCATCTCCCATGGCCTTGCCCGCTTTCTTGAAATTATCCGCCTGCTCTTTTTCAATCTTTTCTAGAAATTCAATACAAATTTCAAAAAATGTTTTACTCATAGCCATAAGTTATACCCCCTTGACATTATACTTAATATTTTTTATAGTAAAAATCCGCTGCAAAATCAGCTGTATACGAAAATTTACCTAGCAAAAAGTAATTGATTATCATTTTATATATAGTTTATTTTTTGTCAAGATTTTTAATTTTAACTCGATAATTTTATATTAAAAGCCTTCTCATAAGCGATCAATTATTTTATAATAAGCAGGATGAGTATTGCGCGCCTGGTCCTATGCGAATATTAAATAACAGGAAAAACATGCGTTTCAAAGAGAAGTTTATCCCGAAGATTCCCAATATTTTAACATTTTTCCGGATCATACTTGTTCCTTTTTTTATATATTCCCTCTTTGGAATGAGTGTTTTTTCCGGTCTCGCTGCTCTCCTGGTCTTTATAATTGCAAGCATAAGTGATTATTTTGATGGATATTTTGCGAGAAAATGGAATATACATACCAGGCTGGGTGAGTTTATCGATCCCCTTGCTGATAAAATTCTAACAGGGGGCGCGTTTGTTTCTTTCGTTATACTGAGAGATTTTTCCATCCCATACCTGCTGATTGCTTTAATCCTGCTTCGTGAAATTATTGTTACTTTATTCAGGCTGATTGCCCTTAAAAAGAAAAAACCTATTAAAACAGAATATTCAGGCAAGGTAAAAACAGCGTTCCAGATGTTTACTGTTATCTGTGTGCTGGTGATCCTGTTTATAAAAAAGATATTCCTTTCAATAAGACCGGATCTTATTAATAAAGAAGGTATATCTATCTGGACAGACATTGCCGGAACCAGGGCAGGAGGGGCAATATATTATGCTCCACTTATCCTCATCTCAATTTCAGCGTTTATCGCCCTTTTTTCAATGGTACAGTACATATCTAAAAACCGTGAAATGATTTTTACTTTTTCTAAAAAAAGTGGAATAGACCTAATAGTAAAATTCTTTTCAACAGGTTTTTTTATAGGATATATGCCAGCAGCAAGCGGAACCTTTGGAGCCCTGATAGGGGCCGCTTTCTGGATCCTGCTTTCAAAATATACGTTTTACTACGCGGTGACTGCCTTTTTTGTGGCCCTGGGTATTGTAATATCCGGCTATGCTGAAGGTAAAATATTCTTTGAAAAAGATTCGTCGAGGATCGTAATTGACGAGATTGCCGGAATGTTGATTGCCCTGCTTTCCTTTCATTTTTCATTGAGCCTTTCAGGGATCCTTTATCTAGTATCAGGGTTTTTACTTTTCAGGATTTTTGACATCTTGAAACCGCCTCCTATCAGAAACGTTCAGAAATACAGAGCAGGTATCGGGATAATGCTTGATGACATTATAGCAGCTATTTTCACAAATGGACTATTGCAGGTATTGAGATTTTTTATACCCTTTGCAGCTTGAGCCGGCGCATGTAAAAAAATATCTTAACCTTGATAACATCGATTAATTTTTATATCTTTTCCATATCCTTGAAATCTGCAGGTAAAATGAGTTCAACCATACCTTATGAACAGCAGTTAAACCCTTCACAGTTAGAGGCTGTATTTTATACAGATTCACCACTGCTGGTGTTAGCAGGAGCGGGAAGCGGCAAAACCAGAGTAATAACCTACAAGATTGCCTATCTCATTAATGATTGCAATGTTGATCCGGGCAATATCCTTGCTGTTACCTTTACCAATAAAGCAAGCAATGAAATGAAGGAGAGATTAGAGTCACTTCTCGGTAAAAATGTTGATATCTGGGTAAAAACATTTCACAGCACTGCAGCCAGGCTGCTGCGGATTATGGGGAATCATTTTCAAATTAATTCTAATTTTTCTATTATAGATCAGCAGGATCAAAAGGCACTGGTGAGGAAAATAATTAAGGATTTGAAAATCGATCCTGAAACCTATAAACCGGAAAAATATGTGTATTTAATAGAAAGGGCGAAAGACAGGCTTCTCAACGCGGATGAAGCGTTTTCTGAAGATTTTTCCACTGATCCGGTATTTTATGATATTTACAGGATATACGAGGATAAACTGGAAAAAGAGAACCTGCTTGATTTTGGTGATCTGATATTTAAGCTGATAAAAGGATTATCACAAAATGACCGCGCCCTCTCATCATTGAAGGACAGGTTCCGTTTTATTCTGGTTGATGAGTTTCAGGACACCAACCACGCCCAGTATGATCTCATAAAAAAATTAACTATGCCATCCGGGACAATATGTGTTGTCGGGGACGACGATCAATCAATATACGGTTTCAGAGGAGCCCGGATCGAAAACATATTAAGCTTTTCTAAAGATTATAAAAACGCGAAAATCATTAAGCTGGAAGAAAACTACAGGTCCTATCAGACAATTTTAACCGCTTCATCCAGGCTTATAGATAATAACCCGGGCAGGCTGGGGAAAAAACTTTATACAAAAAAAGGTGAAGGAGAGAAATTACAATTCTATCGAGCTTCTTCAGATTATAATGAAGCATTCTATATAGCAGGTCAAATAGATGAGCTCACGGGTTATGATAAATACACATATTCGGACATAGCTGTATTTTACAGAATGAATGCTCAGTCAAGAATATTCGAATCTGTGTTCTCCCGGATGCGCATTCCCTACACAATAATAGGAAGTTTGAGATTTTACGAGAGGGCGGAAATAAAGGACATTATCTCTTATATAAAATTGTCATTAAATCCCATGGATGAAATATCACTTCGAAGAATCGCAAATAAACCTCCCAGGGGGATCGGCCAGAAGACTGTGGATGCGCTTATTAAAGTCACAATAGAGCGAGGGTATCCTTTTTACCGGATCGGATCAGATCTTGATATACAGCCTTCACGCGTCGCTCTCGTACAAAATTTTCTCGATTTTTTTGAAACCTTAAGGGACAGAGTAAATAACAGCTCCCCGCCGCATCTGTTTAAGTTCCTTTTTGATGAATCGGGATACCTTGACTGGCTTCTAACTGAGAACAGGGAGGAGAAAGCAAGAAATCTCGAAGAATTATACAATGCTGTAGAGGAGTTTTCAAAAAACAACCCTTCCTCTCCTGTATCGGAGTTTATAGAAGAGGTGAGCCTC
>DAOVJS010000206.1 GCA_030673105.1 Spirochaetota bacterium | reverse complement strand
TTTCACAGAAGGGTTCGGCCTTTAAGCTCGCTCCCCCGATAAGGGCCCCGTCAATATTTTCCTGTTTAAGTAAAACACGTGCACTGCCCGTATTAACACTGCCTCCATATATAATCCTGATGCTTTCAGAAACCTCTTTACTTGAAAACTTTTCAACTGTGTTTCTGATAAACCTGTGGACCTCCTCTGCCTGTTCACTCGTGGCACTCACACCTGTCCCGATAGCCCACACAGGCTCGTACGCGATGACTATTTTCTGAACATTAAGATTATCTATTCCTTCCAGCCCGTAGATTATTTGCCCGTTTAAAACTTCAAACGTTTTGCCCTTGTTCCTCTCCTCCAGGGTTTCTCCTATGCAGAAAATAGGAAAAAGGCCATGTTCAAGAGATAAACTGATCTTGTTATTAATTTCAGCATCAGTTTCCTTAAAATACTGCCTCCGTTCAGAGTGCCCTGCTATTACATGTTTACATCCCGTGCTTTTAAGCATGAGCGGGGAGATTTCTCCAGTGTATGCTCCGCTCTCCCTGTAAAAAACATTCTGAGCGCCTACAGACAGCTTCATGTCCCTGGTCTTCCGGGAAGCTTCATCCAGAAACGTAAAGGGAGGGCATACAACAATATCAACATGGGGGCAATCCCCCATACCTTTAATGATGCCGTCGATCAGATCACAGGCCTCCTGCCTCCCCTTGTTCATCTTCCAGTTGCCTGATATAAACAGCCTTCTCATAAAATCCGCCAGTGCCCGTATATAAAATATCTTTTTGCAGCACCCTTAAACTACAGAAAGAAGGGTTTGATATCAGGATGCGGCTTTGGCAGAACTATATCTTTGCACAGGAGCCCTTTGTTTCTGACGTAACTTACACCGGCACTCATTGCCGCCTCGACCTCATAAACATTCCCCACCATCTTGACATAAGACTTCCCCCCGAGCCCGGTTGCAAGCCTGATTTCTGTTATGATTACATCAGCCGTCTTTGCCGCGATATCTCCGGCTTCAATGCTTGCTATAACAGAAAAGGCTTCTATAACTCCGACCGCGTCCCAGATATTGCACTCAACCGCTCCCACAATCGCAGGTATGATGTATTTATGCAGCCTGGGAATAAATAATTCATCGACCAGCCACCCTTCCCCTGTATCTTTTCCAGCGCTTAAGGACGCGTCAACCGCTGCCACTTCTCCAGTTATTAGAACCACAAATTTTCCCGGGCAAATGGTTTTTGCCTCTACTATCTTCACGGGAGCGGCCTTAACCATATCATCCATAGCTTTAATACCGACAGCTATGCTGTTAAACTCCAGGACCCCGAGTACCGGTATAGACATATATGATTTTATCCTTTATTTCTCTATTATTATCCTTTCTTCATCAACAAATACTACCCTGCCCTCTATACTCGAATGGACTTTTGCCCCAAGCGTTTCATCGGGGATATCGGCAATTAAGGACCCCTTAATCGTCCTGTCTCCGACTTTGACTACCGGAGCAGATGGCTCTCCGGTATGCTGTTTGAGGAGAATCTCCACACGGTCAGGCCCTGTTTCAAGACCCCTTCTCAGGTTCACCCCTTCATATTGAGACAGCATGAGCCTCTCAATTATACGGCCTGTGGGTATCTTTCTGTAATCTTTCATCTCGTTTACGGCAAGCTTTTTTTCAGGGAAAATTGGTTTAAAATTTTCGCTGATGAACTCTTCCTTGATCCTGGCATACACAGCATTCGGTGATAATCCCATCACACAGGCGTATATTTCGCATAAACCGCATTCGCTGCACAAAAGCGCGTTTGTTATTGTTTCTGAAGGGATGTCAATCCCGTAACTTATCTGTCTCATGATCTTATGGGGCTCAAGCCCGTGCCCGAGTAAATACCGCGGACACAGCTCAGTGCAGTAGGTGCACTGGCAGCACGCGGCTTTACTCTGTTTTACAATAAATTCAAAGGGTATTGTTTTCTTTTTAACCACTTCATGATCACGGGGCAATACAATAATTCCGCTCATTGTTTTTGTAACCGGAGACTCCAGATCTGTTTCCACGGTCCCCATGAGCGGTCCTCCGATTATAACCACAAAATCCCGGACAGTCGCCCCGCCGCACATCTCTATGACCTCTTTAAGGGTTATACCGATATGCGCTTTAATAACAGACGGTCTTGCAACCTCTCCTGTACAGGTAAGAAACCGTTCCGTAACAGGCTTATTATTCTCTACAGCTTCAAATATATTTAAAACAGTTTCGATATTATTAACAACACAGTCAACTTGAAGAGGAATTCCCCCCTCGGGGACGATCCGCCCCGTCACCTCATTCACCAGGATGTACTCATCACCTGCAGGATAAAAATCTCCCAGCGGGAAGATATCAATATTACCTTTCCCATGTGCATTATTTAGTACACCCTGAATAAGAAAAGGGTACTTCTCTTTCAGCGCTATAAAGCCTTTTTTAGCTCCACACGCTTCCATTATATACTCTAAACCCCTGACGATTTTATCACTTTCCGTCTCCATGAGGTATTTGTCGCTGGCAAGAAGGGGTTCACATTCCGCCCCGTTTACAATAACCGTATCTACCTTCGCGTTGATTTTAACGTGGGTCGGGAACCCAGCCCCACCTGCACCAACGACCCCGCATTCCTTTATTATTTCAGAAATCTTCATTACTTATTCAAAATAAACTTTAATTTTTTTATGGTGTCTGCACCTGCTGCGTTTATGATTTACTGAATACCGTAACTCCGTCCTCTTCAACAAGATCGACGATACCTGCTATTACCGCATCTATAGGTTTCTGATATGTCATATCAGTCTGCCTTGCTGAGCTCCCCTGCGCTATAATAACCATCTCTCCCGGGCCTGCACCGACAAGATCAAGAGCGACGATATAACCATTTTTTAACTTCTCCCTGTGGTCGCAGAGTTGAACAAGCAGGTATTTCGTGCCTGTGATACTGTCAGATTTTTGAGTGCTCACAACAGTACCTGTCACCTTTCCAAAAATCATCATATTTCCTGTGTTAATAAAAATAGCGGTTCAGAATAAAGCCATACAAAAAGCTACCCTATCTCCTCGTGATACACGTACACATCATTAATAGCAATCGCATCCACTATGGCCGTTATTGTCGCGTCACTTGGTTTCCCCTCAGTAACAGCGGTCATTCTTGAACTGCTTCCTGCAACATAGAAGACGATCTCCCCCGGATTCGCGCCCACACCATCCATTGCTACCACATAATCACCTGTACCCTTTACCGTCTCCGGGTTGATCTTCTCAAGCAGAAGAAACTTTATCCCTTCGATTTTTGGTTCTTTCCTCGTTGATACCACAGTACCCACTACTCTTGCAAGTACCATCAGCATTCATCTCCCTGTAAGAAAAACCCGGAAATTCATCCGTCCTTACAATCTAATTAAGGTTGTCTCACAACCTCTTACCTTACTTTAATGGATAAAACCATAACCCGTAAATAACCGGGCATCACTTCCCGAAAAATTCCGTTTGATGAGGGGTAAGCATCCGGGAGTTTTAATCAGTCGGTCCTAAGAGACTGGCCTTTTCCCTTTTTCGGACCCCTTCCAAGCGGCAGAACCTCATCAACATTTGAATGAGGCCTCGGAATAATGTGAACGGTAATAACCTCACCGACTTTTTCGGCTGCCCTGCTTCCCGCGTCAAGCGCCGCCCTAACAGCCGCGACATCGCCTCTTGCTATTGCGGTAACATAGCCTCCCCCGACCCTCTCATATCCAATAATCTCAACCTTCGCCGCCTTTACCATAGCATCTGACGCCTCCACCATCGCAGCGAATCCTCTTGTTTCAATCATTCCAAGCGCATCTGAATATACTTCAGCCATATAACCTCCTATTATTAGCCTCTAAAATAGCCTTATATTATTTTAAAGTTACTGTCATCTACACCTATCTCTTTGAAATCCA
>DAOVJS010000117.1 GCA_030673105.1 Spirochaetota bacterium | reverse complement strand
TTCCGGGCCTTTCCCAATGAAGTATTGGGTAGAATAACAGCAAACTCTTCGCCGCCGTACCTGCAGCAGTAATCGTTCAGCCGAATAGACTCTCTGAGCATATTCCCAATCTGTGTTAAGACCATGTCCCCGGTTGGATGGCCGTAGGTATCATTTACCCTTTTAAAATAGTCAAGATCCAGCATGCATAACACAAGCTCTGTATTTAACCTTCCGGCCCTTGCGATCTCCTTCCTGAGGGATTCCGTGAAATAACGCCTGTTATAAAGCTCAGTGAGGTCATCCTTTATAGACATCTCTGCCAGCCTCTTCTGAACCTGAATTACTTTTCTTTTCAGACGTGCCTTCTCGAGCGTATTGGATATGCTCCTTGAAAGGGATTCTGCGCTGATCATTCTTTTCGGAAAGTAATCGAACGCCCCTGCCTGAATAACCCTGGAGGCAATCATTTCATCTCCCTGCCCCGTAATCACAATAATAGGTACATCCTTTCCATATGTTTTAATTCTACTCATAAAATCAAGGCCGTTTCCATCGGGAAGCACATAGTTTAGTAAAATAACATCAACCCGGCTCAGTTTCAGTGCCTTCATCGCTTCGTCAATGGTATGGGCTCTGATTAAATTTATGGTGCCTGCCTTTTTTAGAGAAGTTTCAATATCTCCAAAATCCTGATCAGAGTCTTCAACTGAAAGTACATTAACATGCGGGTTGAATTCAGGTATAGAACCTTCAACTGCACGCGGTTTATTTTCATTTGCATGGATTTCCCGGATCTTTGACACGCTCTCGGAAATTTTCTCACCTGCGCCTTTGATCCCCGAAATATATCCATCCAGTTCCGGGGGAATATCTTCTAACATTTTTATTAACTCTATATTACCCAGAAGAGCAGTCAGGGGCTGTTTCACTTCATGGGCCGCAGCCCCCGCCATTTCAATCATTACTTTGAGCTTTTCCTCCTCAGCAATAAATTCCTGCCGTTCCAGGACCTTTTGATTGGTCTTTTCAAGTTCCATTACAGAACGCTTGAGCTCTATTGTTGTTTTTCTCAGAGCCTCTTTAATACTTTTACGCACTACTGCCAGACATATCGCCCTTGTCAGGATATCTCCCTCGATATGCTCCTTTACCAGATAATCCTCTGCGCCCGCCCTGATAGCCTCTACCGCCAGGGCCTCGCTGCCACTATCAGAAAGGACCAGTACAGGTAAATCAGGGGCCTGTTTGTTAAACCTGCGAAACATGCTTAGAACGTCACCATCTTTGATTGAAAAACCTAGTAAGACTGCGTCAATATCTCCCGCGGTCAGTCGTTCCAGCCCTTTTGAAACCCGGCGCGCAGGCACAAGTTCAAATATGGTATTCTTCACTTTCCGCAGCATTTCGCTGATAAATTCAACATTCCCCGGTTCATCTTCAACCACTAATACCTTAATGGGACTGGAAAAAGTTGAATTCTTAAGTTTTCTCATTCTTCACACCCCGTATGGTTATTCTTTATTACCTCTTTTTATTAAATAAAGAGCTTAACTTTTTAATAATGGCGGGCAGTTTGGGCTGCGGCATTTTCCCGAAGGTCCGTGGTGTTACCGTTAAAAATCATGGGTCTTACTTAAAAAAATCTCCATATAATTTTTTAGCACATTCAGGACATAACCCATGGGTAAATAACATTTCTTTATCATCTACCTCAGCTCTTACCCACGAATCCTGTCTGCCCGGATCAGTGTTTTGAAGTCTTATTTTTTTGCAGTTAGAGCAAACAGGAACTAGTTTTTTAACAGTCTTTATCATACTTTAATCTTCGAGAAATAACCGGTTTTACTTTAGAATTAAACTCCTGATATTACTGCCGGTTCACATTGTGTCCCCGGTAAAAATACTGGAAAAATTCACATTAAAGCCGTATATATAACCAATCACATATCGAAGACTCATCAAAGGATACCAGCCATGTTCAAAAAATATATTTTTATTATATTTTTGGCCTTTTCTCTCATACCGCAAACCTTAATGAAAGCTGATGATCTGCCGGACGGTCTCTACGCGCGGATGGAGACTTCAAAAGGAGTTATTATTCTCTCTCTGGAGTATAAAAAGACACCAATGACTGTGGCAAACTTTGTTGGACTTGCTGAGGGGACCATCCGATCTAAAACCGTTTCAGAAAAACAATTTTATAAGGGTCTGACGTTTCACCGTGTTATCAAAGATTTCATGATACAGAGTGGAGATCCTCTCGGCAATGGAACAGGCGGACCCGGCTATAAGTTCCCGGATGAGTTTCACCCTGATCTTAAACACGACGGGCCCGGAACATTGTCCATGGCAAACAGCGGGCCGGATACCAACGGCAGCCAGTTTTTCATTACCCATAAGGCCACCTCCTGGCTGGACGGCGCCCATACTGTATTCGGGCATGTAATAAGCGGCCAGGATGTTGTGGACGCTATTCAGGAGGGGGATAAAATCAGGAATTTAAAAATCCTCCGTGTTGGCCCGGAAGCCGCCGGTTTCAAAGCAAACCAGGAAATTTTTAACAGGCTGGTAAATGAAGCAAAAATCAAAACTCGGGAGCATCAAAAAATGGCCGGAGAGAAAGATCTGGTACTGATACGCGAACAGTGGCCCGACGCGCAGACCACTGAAACAGGATTGATGTTTATAATACTGAAGCAGGGATCCGGAAAAAGCCCGGAATGGGGGAGTTCTGTGACGGTCCATTACACAGGCCGGCTGCTGGACGGCAAGGTATTTGACAGCTCAGTACAAAGAGGCAAGCCCTCTGTATTTAAAATCGGGCAGGTAATTGAGGGCTGGAATGAAGCACTCCTCTCCATGAAAAAAGGTGAAAAACGGACCCTGATCATCCCGCCTGAACTGGGTTATGGAGAGCGGGGATACCCCGGAATTATTCCACCGAACGCTTTCTTAATATTTGATGTAGAGCTTCTGGACTTCTGACTATTGTTGATCAGCTGCCGCTGCTCATATGAAAATTTCTATATTTATCCGCAGCCGTCACCGCACCATGAACAGGCGAGAAGTGCGAATATACCTGTGAGTGTAAGGACATCCTCTATCAAAACCCACTCATCAGGAGCATGGAGGTTATCTCCCCGGGGCCCCAGGATAACGGCAGGCATTCCCCCGGTCTCCCCGTACAGGGCAAGATCGCATGAAAATGGGGCACCGCTGATAACCGGACGCTTTCCGGTGTACTCTGTGAACACATTAACAACGTTCTTAACAGCAGGATCCCCCCTGTCGGTCTCCCACGGTTTTACAAAGTGGTAGGCCGGGTGAAGTTCAATTAAAAACGGTTTGAGACGGGGATCAGAACCGGCGTACCTGTCCCAGAACGCCCTGAACTGTGAATAAAATGCGTCTTCCGTCATGCCTGGATAGCACCATACTATCCATGAAATCTTTGTAACGAGCGGGGTTCCCATCTGGGTAAACTCTTCAGGTTTTTTTGAGTCAATACACCAGAGCACAACATTCAGCTCTTTCCCCGGTTCATCAAACAGGGGATGTTTGTTTTTCTTCCGCCATTCTTCCTGCCATTCGTAAAACAGCTCTATAGCTTTAGATGCACCAAGTATAGGGTTTGGTATTGAATGGCCCATGTAGGGTACACCGGCCTTTCCGCTTAATACCAGCTCACCGAGAAAGGCGCCCTGTGAAGCTGTACAAACCTGCATCCTGGTCGGTTCTGTAAGGACCGCAAGCTCCGCGTTGAATCCCATGAGCCGGGAAGCGAGCGTTCCGTTACCCCCGGCAAACTCTTCATCAACAACGCTTTCAAACAGAATATCTCCGGAAGGCTCAAAGCCGAGCCCCCTTAATATTTTAAGACCCCAGAATGCGGCAGACAGCCCTCCCTTTAAATCAGCCGAACCCCGCCCGTAGAGCCGGCCGTTTTTTACAACCGGTTCAAAAGGCCGGCATACTTTCCAGTTGTCCGGTTCAAAAGGAGCAACATCAACATGACCGCTGAAAAGCAGAGATCGGCCCCTCCCGGACCCTCTCCATACGGCGACCACATCCGCCCTGTCACCAGGGTAATTTCTCCCGGCAAGCCACGAAGGATGCTCATGGATATGAGGAACCTCCTCAGGCGTAAACATTTCGGTATCCCAGCCGAGTTTTTTACATTCTTCTTCTATAAACTTCTGCGCTTCACCTTCAAACCCGTCCGGGGGCCTGTTCTCACTCGGAAATCTGATAAAAGCTTTAAGCCATTCAAGGATATCATCTCTTCTCTTTTTTACTGCATTCCTGATATCGCCGGGGGTGATGAGGCTCATAAAACTATGGCCTCACGTCTATAGCCGGTAAGCTCCCTGACTCCACCTCCCGTAACAAGGACCCCA
This sequence comes from Spirochaetota bacterium, assembly GCA_030673105.1. Classification (GTDB taxonomy): domain Bacteria; phylum Spirochaetota; class B62-G9; order B62-G9; family DRHN01; genus DRHN01. Next base: position 3,108 of record DAOVJS010000117.1, on the reverse strand, counting down.
TCCTCATATCTCAACCCGATATTACCGTCAGACAGCCATACATCAATATTGAACAACATGTTCGGCTGAATCGTGAACTCAGCCTGTTTCGCGAGCCACAGTCCTTCTACTTCTGAACTCCCCGTACCATGGGCAGGACCATACAGGGTGAAATTTTCATATCCGTAGCGGGCAAGTATCTCGTAATACCCGTCAAATATCTCAGAAGCGCGTACACCGGGCTTAATGGCCTTCAGCGCGTAATTCACAGCTTCGAGCGCGACATCCATAAGTTTTCGTGCATCCTCAGGCACTTTACCGATTGCAAAGGGACGGCACATATTACCGCAGTATCCCATATACTTCACGCCGAACGTAAACTGAACAAGTTCATTTTTATTCAGCACTCTGTCGGTTGAACGGCAGAGACTCAGGCGGGTATTGGGACCCGAGCACACCCATGACGGGTAGGGCATCCCTTCCGCGCCCATTTTTAACATTACGGAACGGGCAACCGCTTCCAGTTCCCATTCCCGCTTCCCGGGTTTCGCTTCAGAAAGCGCGGCCTTCATCGCCTCTTCAGCAATATGGTAAGCCTCCACAATATATGGGATCTCTTCATCCGACTTAACCATCTGGACCTTTAAAAAAACATCATCGGCAGGCACAAAATCCGCGCCCGGGGCAGCCTTTTTTAAATCCTCAAAGAGAATGTGAGGAAATATATTCCAGTTGGCTATCCCTATCCGCTTCGGTACAGACCCGCAGACCTTCGGGAGTATCTCTGAAAAGCTCTCGCCTGAAACGTCAGGTACCCAGTCGGGGGCTGAAGTTTCCACAAGCAGTGGGTTTACCTTGATTTCCGGCACACGGGAAAAACCTTTCGCGAATTCAAGTGATTCGGGTCCCCCGGTAACAAGAACAGCCTCCCCATCAGCAGGCACTATCACACACGAAAAATCGAAGAACGGCCAAAAACCGGTAAGGTAGCGTGACGCAGCGGATTCACACTCACTGCTGTAACTGACAAAAACATCCAGGCCCTCTCTTTGCAGCTCCGACTGCAACTTTTTTACCCTTCTCATAAATTCAGTCGACGGGAGTGGTTTTAACCTCATATAAAAATCCTCCTGAAATTAATGGAATTACCCTTCATCGATCTACATTGTAAGATGATCGATAAATATTGTCAATATTTGTCTCATACCGTATAATAATATTAAACTCAGGGGGCTTCAAATGAAGGACTCACGGGAGTTTGAGCATCTAAAGCAGATATTCCACGCCGCGGTGGAAAGAGTAGACCCATATCAAATGATAAAGAAGCATGTAGAGGTAACAGGCAGCCTGCTTAAAATTGATATCGAAGATGAAAGTGTCCCGGTTGACCTCAAGGGTTTTAACAGGATCTTTGTGACTGGCTGCGGTAAAGCTACAGCAAAAATGGCAAAGGCAGTTGAAGAGATTTTTACGGGAAAGATCAGCGCGGGAGCTGTTTCTGTCAAGTACGGACACACCGAACACCTGAACTTCATCAGAGCCATTGAATCCGGGCACCCGATACCGGACGAAAACAGTGTGAAGGCAGCCAGGGAGATAATTAAACTGTCAAAGCAGGCAGATGATAAAACGCTCATAATCAACCTTATCTCCGGCGGGGGTTCAGCTCTTCTCGCATCGCCTCTTGAATACTCCGCCGGTCCTGACAAAGTTAAGCTGACCTTAAAAGACATACAGCAGACAACTGAAGTACTACTGGCCAGCGGGGCTCCAATCGATGAAATGAATTGCATAAGAAAGCATATATCCGGTATCAAGGGAGGAAAACTTGCACGCCTGATGTATCCGGCAACCCTTATCAATCTTATTCTTTCTGATGTAATCGGGGACAGGCTGGACAGTATAGCTTCGGGTCTGACAACTGCGGATGAAACGACCTACGAGGATGCCCTTCAAATCATAGAAAAATACGAGATCAGGGAAAAGGTTCCGGTTCGGGTTTTGAACGCTGTTGAAGACGGGGCCAGAGGTTTGATCGAAGAAACGCCGAAGAAAAACGACAGGATATTCAATAAAGTATTCAACGTTCTCATAGGTACAAACTATACCGCCCTCCTTGCAGCATCCCATATGGCCAGGTCTCTTGGATATAACAACACGGTCATTTCCTCACAGGTAATCGGTGAAGCCCGTGAGACCGCAAAGATCTTTGCCGGTATCGCGAAAGACATTAAAAAACATGATCTTCTGCTTAAAAAACCCGCCTGTGTAATAGGAGGCGGAGAGACAACAGTTACAATTAAGGGCTCCGGAAAAGGCGGAAGAAACCAGGAGTTAGCGCTCTCATTTCTGTCAGAGATGAAAAAAGATCCGGAACAGACCGGTGGCATCTACTTTCTTTCCGCCGCAACAGACGGAAATGACGGTCCGACAGACGCGGCAGGGGCTTTTGCATCTCATGAAATACTCAAAGAATGCAAGCGCGTGTTACTTAAAATCGAAGATTTTTTAAAAAATAACGATTCATACACTTTTTTTGAAAAAACAGGCTCTCTATTTAAAACAGGTCCGACAAACACAAATGTCTGTGACCTGCAAATCCTCATTGTGAAATGACAATCTTTAAAAAATTAAGGGGGTTACGCATGAATAAAATAAAGGTACTTCTTGCCGGCGAAACATGGATAACGTATGCTGTTCATCAAAAAGGTTTTAATGCGTTTACTGCAGGAACCTATGAGGAAGGACAGAAACCGCGGGAGTGATACATTACTGCTGCATCCGGATACCTTTCTGCATTCAAAACCGACACCTGACAGGCTGAAACTGATAAAAAAACATGAAATTACTAAAAATCTTCCGGTGTAAGTTCAGGTATTGGGAAGGCAACTGCAGTCTTATTTTCAAAATCAGGCTATCCATTATTATTGAAGAATATGTTCGGGTATATAATCTTATTATCGATTTACTTTCAAGCCCTATGAAATAATTTCCTCATTTCCCTGGTTTATATAAGGCAAAGGGTTCAAGGAGAATCTTTTGCCTGTATATGTCCAAAAAGAGCAAAATGTTATACAAGAAATTCTCCAAGAGCACTTTTCGGATTTTGAAGGCCAGTACGACGATCAC
>DAOVJS010000030.1 GCA_030673105.1 Spirochaetota bacterium | reverse complement strand
TCGATACCGATTACTCTATAACCCTTTTCAGCGAGATAGAGTGAATTTTCTCCGGAACCGCACCCCACGTCAAGCACTGTACCCTTTATCTTACCCATACTTACCAGCCGGACAATTTCAGGCTGCGGCCTGCCGGTATCCCAGGGAGGAGTATTTTTATAGGCTTCGTCAAAAGATATCACGGCAGGCCCTCTGATGCTTTAATCACCTGATTGTAAACTCCTGTATATATAACATTAATTTATCTTTGATAAGAAAACAAAGGTTTTTTACAGTAGATTAACTTTTAACTGTCAGGAAAACACGATGTGCTTTTCATTATTAATAAACATTTATCCTGTGTAAGTATCAAGTAAACCGTTGAAACTTTTCATTAAATACGTGTATAATATAACGTACGGGGGACAACAGGTTATGATGCGGGAGATCGAGTTGAAGCTGAATGATTCGCGAACTATAGACGAAAAGATCGTGTACCTAAAAGGGTTCCGGGATAAAGATAAAAGGCACTTTATTCTGTACACCCTGGCTTCTTTGTACCTGGAGCAGGGTGAAACAAAAAAATCGGAGTCAATGTTAAAAGAAGATTTAAATATAAATAAAGATCTATGCGACGCCTATGAGAGCTATTCACTGTTGGTCGGAATGTATATTGATCAAAAAAGGGAAGTATCAGACAGTGAGGTAAACAGATTTACGCATCTTTTTCATAAAATGAAAAAGAATGCCGGCAAACAGCTTCTCAGCCTTGATAAAGAGATCGGAAAAATAAAAGGGAAAAAGGACAATATAGACGCGGCAACTGCTCAGGAAATGGTGGAAGAGCTGGAAGATAGAAAAAAGAAAATTCATGTCTGTATTAAAGACCCTTTTCAATTTGAACGGATGATGGGTGATTACTATTATTCCGGAAATAATACGGATAAAGCGTACGCGCTTTATGAAAGTTATTATGAAGACCTGGACAGGCCAATTGAGATATTTACACCGGATTCCATGAGAAATTATGTTGATCTGTTGCTGCGAAAAAATAAACCGGACAGGGCGCTTATTTTTATGGGATATATTATCAATATAAAGCCCTACATGCTGGATGATGTTATCTACTTCTCAGAGATATACTATCAACTGAATGAAAAGATCAGTGCTGTCCTTACACTGCTGTTTGCACTTGCCCTGTCAGATGGGTACAGTAATACACATCATGAGAAAGTCTGCGAACTTATTGAGCGGATGACTTCTGAAATGCAGGGCCTTGAGGGATCACAGAAAATATTAAATCTTACTGATATCTATCTCAAGAGTGAAAATATATTGGACATACAGCTTATTATGGATGGGTTGAGAAAAGAGGGGGTAAAAAACTTTTTTTTTAGCTACCTTGAAGGAATATACTTTTTTACAGCAAAAGATTATCAAAGCGCGCTTGGGAAATTTTTAGAGTTTAATGAAATTTATCCTTATCTTGCGGATTCCTACTGCTATGCCATGTTAAGCATGTATAGTCTCGATGCGGTGAAGCACAGTAAGGAGATTGTCACAGCCGCGGAAAAGGCCATTGAGCTTAAACCGGATTCTGAAGTTGCAAAAATAACCAAAAGGTATCTTGGAACCATGGTTGGGTTGAATGAAGATGAAAGCCAGAAGCTTCTTACTTCCTATGAAATCGGATCGATACTAAACAACTATCTGTTTCATGATGGTTCTGTACACAGCCTCGATAAACTGCTAACTTCATTGACTATCAGAAAAAATCCGTATCAGACGGCCCTGGTGGAGCTTATGTCAAAGGTAAGCCGGAGAAAGAAGGAGTTTGTGGCTTATTTAAAAAATATGTATGATCTTTTTAATAAAAAGGGAAAAGAAAATATCAAAATTATCCTTGCAGGTATGGACGAATCCCCTGATTAAACCTCTAACTTCCCTTTTACTGAATTCCTGATGTCGGATTATATACAAATGTTTTGATAGAAGATGGTATCTTAAAATAGTGATGGAGTGCAGGCACACATCGTTTTTATCAGGAAGAAAATACAGTCAACGCCGAAAACAAATTTGAAGTTTAAGATGTATTCGATGATAATCTTAAGTAGGGGCACATAAAAAAACGGAATATGTGCGGACACCCGGGTATCTGAAAAAAAGGATTAAGTTAGCCGTTATGCCATCAATAGAACGAAAGAATATTGACAGGATCAGAAGTGATGACCGGCTGCTTGTGGATATCAGCACTTTTTCAAAAGCGGGCCGTTTACTGGATGATAAGGCGGTAAAGATACTTGTCCGTCACAAGGCGCTTACTCTGTCAACCATAAAACTCACCTATGAGGAAACCGAAAGGGTAAAGAAATCAAATGGGATGCTTGATCCGGACCGGATTATTTCTGATGGGATAGATAATAGAACAGATCAGCTAATGAAGTTAAGATACAGGCTGCTTGAAAAGGTAAAATCATTTTACATGCCTTTCAGGGAAACACACCAGATTTTTAACGTGAGCGGGAAGAAAAAGCATCTCACTCTGGGAAAACTCCTGGAGCAGGAGCCCGGCCCGCTTTATGACAGGGATATAAAAGCCGGCAGTGAGGCGCTCATGCCCCCGAATGATCTCAAGTACGTAGGGGAGATTGTTAAGGCGATCTATGGGGTAATGGACCGGCGGATCAGACCCTATCCTGAGCCGGGGAAAAAGAAGACGAAGCGGCTCAGCCTTAACTCAATAAGGCTTCAGAGTGTTTACAATGCTGACAGACTCCAGACTGTGGGAGACGCCTTTCCCTGGCATGTGGTAGACACCGCGCTGTATTTTCTCTACACAATGATAAGTATTAATAAGAAACGGATTATACAGGGGCGCGCTATGTCGCTTGCGCGGTTTGATCCTGATAAGAAGACTGACATAAATGAAGAGTTTCAGTATCCATCTGAGTTTATAATCGAGGCTGCAGCCGGTATTCTCCTGCATAAAATCGGCTATTATCACGACAAAATTCAACAGATTGTTTCTTCAAAGCCTGTGTTTGTGCTCGAAGATTCCAGGAGCCAGAATAATATTAGGCTCATGCAGAAAAACTACTTTATTGGCAGGAATATGTTGAAAAACCGGGATGATATCTCATCCATTTCCAGGATGATGTATTCATTTCAGTATGAATATTCTGACGGAACAGGTTTTCCGCCTGTAAATGATCATAAATTCCTTCACGAGTTTGTGCGTCTGTTCCAGCTGGTCGATTTTTACGACGAAATGACGAATCCGGTTATCGGGAAAACAGCGTACAGCAGGATGGATGTTATTGACTATATCAGGGAGCACAGCGGGTATTATTCATACAGCAGGGAAAGATTTATAAGGCAGAAAAGGTTTGATGAAAAGCTGTTTAATGAATTCCTTGAGGTACTTGCCCCTTATGAAATGGAAGAAAAGGTCTATATTTACCCGGAGAAAAATACCGATGAACACATTTTTGTCGGCAGGGTGTACTCGTATTTAAACTCATATATTCCTTTGATTTCAATATTAAAGGATGAGAGGAGCGGTAAACGCTATAATTTCGGACAACTCTTGATGTTTATTCCGACGTCGCTGATAATGCAGGCAAAGGGAGGTAAAATACTTAAAAAACTCCCCCTGAACTGGGTTAAAACACTTAAGATCTTTGATATGCCTGTAAACCCCGGCAGCATTTCGGAATATAAGGATTTTATATACGGGAAAGAAAGAGTGCTATCAAAAAAATGGAGAAAGCTTCAGTAGAATATTTTACTCTTTTTCCAGCCCGGCTTTTAACTATCCATTTCATATTTATCAAACTTTACCTGTTTCTGCCGACAAAAAGAGTAACTGCTCTTTAAGTTTTTTATTTAATGAGATCATTATATATGTTAAAATTTTGACTTATGATGTATTCTGTAGTAAATATCAGGATTATTCCGGGAGTTTTTTAACTTTATTTATTTACTTTGCTTGACTCTTTTTACATAATTATTTAAAATATTTAAGCTCCCGGTTATAGTTTGCTGCAGATTGACTTACCCGATTCGTGTTAAACCCAATACTATGGAGGCCCTATGGGACTGGTCGAGAAAAAGAATAAAGAATTAAGTCAAAAAGAAGCACTGGTCATTCAGATGGGCGGTGATGCGCAGGTTAAAAAACAGCATGACAAGGGAAAGCTCACCGCACGGGAGAGGGTTGAAGCCTTTTTTGACAAAAATACCTTTCGTGAGATTGATAAGTTTGTTAAACACCGCAGCACCAATTTTGGTCTGGACAGGAAGGTGATACCTTCAGACGGTGTGATTACAGGCTACGGCCGGGCAAACGGGAGGTCGGTTTTCGCTTATTTTCAGGATTTTACCTCCCGCGGCGGGTCCCTGGGTGAAATGCACGCAGGAAAAATATGCAAGATAATGGACAAGGCTGTAAAAGCTGGTGTGCCCATAATCGGGTTTAACGATTCAGGAGGAGCCCGGATACAGGAGGGGATTGATGCCCTGGCCGGGTACGGAGACATTTTTTTCAGGAACGCGAGGGCTTCGGGGGTCATTCCACAGATCTCAGCCATAATGGGGCCCTGTGCGGGCGGCGCGGTTTATTCACCGGCCATGACAGACTGGGTTTTCATGGTCAAGAATACAAGCTACATGTACATAACAGGCCCTGCTGTAACCAGGGCAGTAACAGGAGAGAAGACAACACATGAAGACCTGGGCGGAGCTGTGTCTCACAATACAAGGGGGGGTAATGCTCATTTTGCCTGTGAAGATGAAGAAGACACGTTTAACAGCATAAAAACTCTTTTAAGTTTCCTTCCCAATAACAACATGGAAGATCCACCACGCTTTGAAACCGCGGACAGCCCTGAGCGAAAATGCCCTGATCTGGATACAATAATTCCTGATAATCCCAGGAAAAGCTACGATATGAAGGAAGTAATACGTGATATCATTGATGACGGATTCTTCTTTGAACCCCACCGGTACTATGCTGAGAACATCATAGTTGCCCTTGCCAGATTAAACGGCAGAGCAGTCGGTATAATCGCGAACCAGCCTAAGTATCTGGCAGGATGCCTTGACATTAACGCTTCAGACAAGGCGAGCAGGTTTATACGGACCTGTGATGCCTTTAACATTCCTCTAATAACATTCGTGGATGTGCCGGGTTACCTTCCCGGGACAGACCAGGAGTGGGGAGGGATCATAAGACACGGGGCCAAAATTTTGTGGAGCTATTCAGAAGCCACGGTTCCAAAATTGACTGTAATTACCCGTAAGGCTTACGGTGGAGCATATATCGCGATGAGTTCACGTCATCTTGGGGCTGATATAGTTTTTGCCTGGCCAATGGCGGAAATTGCAGTGATGGGGGCGGAGGGTGCAGTTGATATAGTATATCGTAAGGATATAGAGGGAGCCCGGCAGTCAGAAAAGGTAAGAAAGGAAAGGATAAAAGAATATGAGGAACTCCTTTACAATCCCTATATTGCTGCCAACAGGGGTTATATCGATGCGGTAATAAAACCTTTTGAAACAAGGGTACGGCTCATTGAGGCTCTTGAACTCATGAAATCAAAGAGCGATACACTCCCGCCCAAGAAACACGGGAATATACCTTTGTAGCCGTACATGCTGCTTTGCAGTATTAGGAGTGGGATTTGGATAACAAAATAATTGCTGCACTTACAGGTGTGTTTTACTATCTGAGGGATGAGGAATTAAAAAGGCAGAGCATGATCCTGCATGCAGAACCAGGGGGTCTGGCAAATTCATGGGCGCTGTGTGGAAGGCAGCTTACTATGCGTGCGCGGGGTCTTGTTCAGAGAAGGTTTCTTAAAAGGCGGATGCGTCTGCCTGTTAAAACAGCTATCTGCCGGGGCAGAGGACATTCGATGTCGTACTATAGAGAGATGAGAATATGGGAAAAAAACGTATAGATGTCATGATAACCGCATTCAGGGATGGCTTTCAGTCGGTTTACGGAGCGAGGGTACTTACAAAGGATTTCCTGCCTGCTGTTGAAGCTGCCGTTGAAGCGGGCCTCAACCACTTCGAGGTCGGCGGCGGAGCCAGGTTTCAGTCATTGTTTTTTTACTGCAATGAAAATGGATTTAATATGAAAGACGCTGTTAGAGAGGTAACCGGGCCGGATGCAAACCTGCAGACCCTGGCCAGGGGGATAAACGTTGTCGGCCTGGACTCTCAGAGCAGCGATATTATCAAGCTGCATGCACAGCTCTTCAAGAAGCACGGGATCACGACAATCCGAAACTTCGATGCTTTAAACGATGTGGATAACCTCGATTACAGCGGACGCTGTATCGTTGAAGCAGGTTTGAAGCATGAGATCTGTATTACCCTCATGGCCCTGCCCCCCGGAGTGGAGGGTGCCCATACCCCGGAATTCTACATCGGTGTTTTAAAGGATATACTGAATGCGGGGATACCCTTTGACTCCATCTGTTTCAAGGATGCTTCAGGGACGGCAACTCCTGATACTGTGTACAGGACCATTAAAAAGGCAAGATCCAGGCTGCGTAGAAAAATACCGATCCGGTTTCATACCCATGAAACAGGTGGAACAAGTGTTGTCTGCTACAGGGCGGCACTCGAAGCGGGTGCAACGGGCATAGATTGTTCTATGGCTCCGGTTTCCGGCGGGACCTGTCAGCCGGATATCACGGTCATGTGTCATGCCCTTCGCGGTACCGATTATGACCTTGGGTATGATATCACAAAGCTGATGAAGGTTGAAGAGGTCTTCAAAGAATGCATGAAGGATTACATCGACCTGCCTGAGGCATCCAGAGTTGAGCCCATGATGTTTTTCTCCCCCATGCCAGGAGGGGCGCTTACCGCAAACACACAGATGATGAGAGACAACAATATCCTGGAAAGGTATCCCGAGGTTATCGCGAATATGGGGGAGGTGATAAAACTGGGCGGCTTCGGCACCTCTGTCACTCCTGTTTCCCAGTTTTATTTCCAGCAGGCTTTCAACAACGTTATGATCGGCCGCTGGAAAAAGATTGCGGAGGGCTATGGAAAAATGGTCCTTGGTTACTTCGGGCGGACTCCGGTCAAGCCGGACCCGGAAATCGTACAACTCGCAAGAGAGCAGCTTAACCTGGAACCGACAACAAGAAGTCCCCGGCTGATTAATGATAATGATCCCGCCAAGGGGGTGGGGGCTGCCACGAAGATGCTAGAGGAAAACGGTCTGCCTGTTACGGACGAAAACATCTTTATTGCAGCGACCTGCAGGGAAAAGGGCATAATTTATCTGAAGGGGGACGCTCAGGTAAGTGTCAGGAAGAAAAGATCGAAGAAGGGGAGAGGTGAAAAACGGAAAGAAGATGAAATACCCGGCAAATCTGAGAATATACGAAGCTTCGATGTTTTTGTTGACGATGAATACTTCAAGGTAGAGATAAACGAGCCTGGCGGTTCTCCTGTTATAAAGCCTAACTTTAACTTTTCAAGTTTTAATAACCCCGCATCCGGAAGCAGCGTCCGGCCTCCACCCACAGTACCTTTTTCATCCGGGAAGGGAGCTAAATCTGAAGTTCAGGCAGGGGAGGGTGAAACAGCGGTTCGGGCTCCTTTGCCAGGTATTGTTATCAAATATGAGAAGAAGGTAGGAGACAGGGTGAAAGTAGGTGATACCCTTGCGGTTGTAGAAGCAATGAAGATGAATAACAATATCGATTCTCCCTGTGATGGCGAAATTACTCAGATCCCATTCAAGGCGGGAAGTAATCTTGCCAAAGGGGACATATTATGTATTATTAAATGTACTTGAATCATACAGCTTAATTTTCACGTATGAGGCAATAGTTACACGGTAATAACATATAAAATTATGGGCAGTTACAATATACTCCGACTTGATGAGGTCGATTCAACCAACCTCTATGCCCTAAGAAACCTGGATACCCTGACTGACGGGCAGGTTATTCTCGCGGAAAAACAGACGCATGGCAGGGGCAGGTTTCAAAGAGGATGGGTATCACATGTTCCGAATAACCTCTACATGAGCATTGTTCTCAAACCCTGCAGGGAGCTGAATAAATCAACTCCTCTCGCCAGCCTGACACAGTATATGGCTCTGGTTATATGTGATATCCTGTTATTTTACGGTGTAGAAGCCGGGCTGAAATGGCCTAATGATGTTCTGGTCAGAGGGTCAAAAATAGCCGGACTTCTTGGTGAAAGTTCAACAGTTGGTAAGTGCCTGAAGGGATTCGTACTCGGTGCAGGTATTAACCTAAACATGACGCAGGGAGAAATTAAAAGCATCGACCAGCCGGCTGTATCTCTTAATCTGCTGACAGGAAGCCCTGTAAACAGAGATGATTTTTTAAAAGCTTTGCTTACACAGTTTTTCAGTGGGTATGGCCTGTTTATGGAAACGGGATTCAGCCTGATAAAAGAAAAATTTAGTAAGAGAAGCACCTTTCTGGGTAAAAAAATAACAATAACATCTTTGAATTCTCAGATCAGTGGATTAGCCGGAGGTTACAGTGATGACGGGTCTCTTCTCCTGATTACTGAAGAGGGGGAAGAAAAAGAGATTACAACAGGGGATGTTTTATACCCGTAAATAGCAATGAAAATCATTTATTTTTCTATATCAATTATTATTGTACATATTATCTTCCTATTTGTGCTGGCTAGGAACCTTTCGGCCAGAGATTTTGATGAGCAGTACAGCAGGGCCAGAGATGCAGTATATAATCAGAAGATGAGCCCCCGGGAGATCCATTTAGTTATTTCAAAAGGCCTGAAGACTATTGGATCAATTCCGAATGAACAGGAAAAACTGTACTGGATGGCCAGGCTTGATTCTCTTGCAGGATACATGGAGCTGCACCAGGCGAAAGATTTGAAATCTGCAGAGGTTCACTTCGAAAAATGCATGGAATTAGTTAAAAAGGCCCTGGAAATTGGTGAATTCAGTGAAGGCTACCGTCTTCTTTCCGACACCATAGGTAATCTTTGTCTGGTAAAAAATAAAGGTTATGTTATTGTCAACGGTCTTAAGGTTGTGAAATACGCCAGAAAAGCTCTTAAGCTTAACCCGCAAAACGCCAAGGCAATGATCCTCCTGGCATCGGCAGAGATTTACTCACCTTCAATCTATGGAGGAAAACCGCAAAAAGGTATACATATTATGCAGGAAGCTCTGGAAATGCCGGATCTGGATAAAGGGGATCTATTCAATATCTTTTCCGGTATTGGTATAGCCTACTTCAGGCTCAAAAAATACGATAAGGCCAAATTGTATCTTACCAGGTCTCTTGAACTCTTTCCGGATAATTTCTATGCTAATGAGGAAATCAGGAAACTGGACTAATTTTTTTGAAAAAGGAGGAGAAGATTGACCTCTGGCAGTTCAGATCGGTTAACAGATTTTTCTTCTTCCTTATTCAGGTTTTTATCCACAATAATATTCTGGACCACCTTACTCTTAGTGATAATCATTAATAAACTTGTATTTCGATTAAAAGTAACAGGAAGAAGTAATCTATCTGCTATTTCTAAAACCGGCTGCTTTTTAATATCCAATCACACATTATACCTGGATCCTGCAATTATCGCTCACGCAATTTCCCCCAGGCGTACTCTTTTTTCAGCACTTCAAAGTACTTTTAAGATTCCTGTTATAGGAAAATACATCCGTTTCCTTGGAGCTTTTCCAATACCTGAAAATAATGGTCTTGGAAAAATTATTAAACCGATTAAAGAAGCCCTGGACAAAGGCTGGTTGATACATTTCTTTCCTGAAGGAGAGCTTCACCATTTTAGTCAGGATATCGATGAGTTTCAAAATGGCGTTTTTTTTCTGGCATACTTATTAAACAGGCCCGTCATTCCTATTATATTAATACTCTATCCTCGTACATTGTTTGGATTCAGGATAAACCGTTATTTCATTCGTGTAAAGGCTGTGATCGGAGAACCGGTTTATGCTATAAAAAATCCCGATTCATGGCATAGTAAGCGCGAAGCTATTGAAGAGATGGCAGCTTACACTCATAAAGTGATGGAAGAGCTTATAAAACAGGAGCAATCATTAGCGCGGAATAAGCGCAGGCATTTTTTAAGATTATAAGAGGCAGATTTCGCCTTGATAAATTAGATAGAAAAGTATATGATTTTGAGTAAAAATTACGGAGTAAAGTAATGATAATGCTCGTATATCTGCTTTTACTGTATTCATCGATTACACTTTTCCTGAATTTTTTCTATTTTAGTAAAAGGGGGAAAGATTATACACCCGGGAAGTTTGAAAAAATCTCTGTGCTCATTCCGGTCAGGAACGAGGAAAAAGAATTGAGAATGTGTCTTGATTCCCTTTTAAATCAAAGCTACCCTTTTATGGAGATCATTGCCATGGATGATAATTCTGATGATACCAGCTGGCAGATATTGAGGGAGTATGCAGCTAAATATGGAGATACGTTCAGAGTACTCAAATCAAAACCACTTCCTGATGGATGGACCGGGAAAAATTGGGTTTGCTTTCAGCTGTCACAAATTGCAAAAGGAGATTGGCTGTTATTTACAGATGCAGACACCATACACAGAAGGGACTCAATCCTGAGAGCGTATACTGAGAGTAGAGTAAGAAATGCGTCCTTGATTTCGTACTTACCTGATTTAATAACAGTCTCCCTTGCTGAAAAGATAATTCTTCCTGTTATCTATTTCTCTTTTTACCTATTGTTTCCTCTTTTTGTTATGAAAAAGATAAAAAATAACAATGCTGCAATTGCTATTGGAACGTTTATTTTTATTAAAAGAGAAATTTACATAAAAATCGGCGGCCATAGAGCGGTGAAAAATGAAATCGTGGATGATATAAGTTTAGCAAGACTGGTAAAAAAATGCGGGGAAAATTTCGACCTGATTAGCGGCATAGATCTCTTTTACACAAGGTTTTATCACAATTTAAGGGAAATATGGAAGGGGTTCTCAAAAAACGCTTATGGCGCTTTTGGGTATTCTATCCTGCCCTATTTAGCAACTCTTGCATTTTCATATTTCATCTTTCTAAATCCATTCATCAAACTGGCCTTATATAAAAGTTTCAACATACATAACCCATATTTTAATCAGGTTTTTATTATTTTAGCTCTCAGGGTAATAGTGGCACTAAAAACAAAGCACAATATCCTGTCGATTCTGTTCCATCCCATTATGATAGTTTTCAGTCTATTGTTTTCACTTAACTCTTTATGGAAGGCCCTGAGTGGTAATCCAATCATATGGAAAGGAAGGGCGTACAAAGCTACAAAATGAGAAGGTATGTATTTATTTCGGGGTGATGAATCATGATCGGCATAAGCAGGTTGATAAACAGGGTGCAGGAATATGCATGGGGTTCGATGACTGTTATTCCCGAGCTCCTGGGCAAGCCATCTCCGGCAGAAAAACCACAGGCAGAACTATGGATGGGGGTTCACCCCAGGGCTCCTTCTGAAGTCCTTGTTGCCGGACAGGGTGTATCCCTGATTGACATAATTAAAAAAGATCCGGTAGGCCTGCTCGGAAAAGCGGCTGCCGGGAAATTTTCTCAAAACCTGCCGTTTTTATTCAAGGTCATTGCAGCCGGCAAGCCTCTATCCATTCAGGCTCACCCGAGTATACAACAGGCAAGAGAGGGATTTGAACGGGAAAATAAGCTGAATATTCCTATGGATGCCTTTAAACGGAGTTACAAGGACAAAAACCATAAACCGGAAATCATATCTGTTCTCACTCCTTTCTGGGCCTTAAACGGCTTCAGGCCGATTAAGGAGATGCTGGCCATCCTGAATGGAATTAACTTTCAGAGCATTAAAAAGGAGGTCCGGGCATACAAAGCCAGTCCGGATAAACAGGGGCTGAGAGTTTTTTTCAAAGCGGTCATGACCCTTACCCATGAAACTAAAGAGCAGGCAATAAATGAGGCGCTTGAATGGGCGGAAAAACCTCCCGGCCCGGGTGCTGATTCTTATGAATCTGAAAAAACCTGGGTCAGCAAGCTCAACCTGATATATCCAGGTGATATCGGTGTTCTGTGCCCGTTGATACTGAATCTTGTGAGGCTTAGCCCGGGAGACGCGTTTTTTACCAGGGCCGGCGGGCTTCACGCGTATCTGGATGGTGCCGGTATAGAGCTTATGGCCAATTCGGACAATGTGCTGAGGGGAGGGCTGACTCCAAAGTATATCGATGTCCAGGAGCTTATCAAGACCCTCGATTTTGAGCCGAAAGAGTTTGAAAAAGCGCAGATAAAAGACCTTCCCAATGGAGAAAAAACCTATATCTCACCGGCCGAGGAGTTCAGGCTGTCAATGATCGTTATCAGCAGCGGGAATGACTATATGAGTGCTAAAGATAGAAGTGTTGAGATGATGATCTGTGTCAAAGGAAACGCTGCTGTTAAGGAGATCGGGAGAGATGAGACGCTCTCTATCAATAGAGGTGATTCAATTCTGGTTCCTGCGTCAGTAGAGCAGTACAGCATTGGGGGGGAAGCAACGCTGTACAAGGCATCCGTGCCGTTTTAATGAACCGGGTTTCATTTTATGTTTACTGGTTTTCTTTGGCTGCGGTCAGAGGCCGCTCTATGATATACTGATTGAGATTTGCCATTACGTACGTATTTCACTTGACAGACGTACGTTATTTCGCTATATTATGGGCGGAGGAAAATTGTGAAAATAAAGGCCACAAAACTAAGACAAAACTTATACAGAATATTAGATGATATTCTCCAAACCGGTATACCTATTGAGATAGAGAGGAACGGCAGGGTTTTAAAAATAATTCCTGAAAAAATAAATAAACTGGTTAACCTAGAAAAACATGATCTCATTATTGGCGATCCGGAAGAAATTGTACACATGGATTGGTCAAGTGAATGGCATGAAGGGGATAAGCTGACATGATTTATCTTGATTCGCATCTTGTTGTATGGCTTTATCAGAAAGAGTTTAGTCTGATATCCCGGAAAGCTATCGATATGTTGGAAAATAATGAATTATTCATTTCACCAATTATTATGCTTGAACTTGAATATCTGTATGAAGTTGGCAGGATAAAAGAACATGCGCAGATTATAATAGATTATTTGTCGTTTAAAGTGGGATTACAAACGAGCAATCTTGACTTTAATAAAGTCATCCATGCTGCAATTAATGAACGATGGACACGTGATCCCTTTGATAGAATCATCACTGCTCATGCGCGATGTAATGATGCCATTCTACTTACAAAGGATACAATTATTCAGAAAAACTATCCAAAGGCTGTCTGGTCTTAATCCGCAGCGATAGGCAATACCGTTCCCTTTTTGAATCTTTCCAGGATATCTACTATCTAACCGATACAGAAGGACGGCTGCATGACCGGATTTGAAGGTTTTATATATGTCAGGCTATCCGGAAAATGCGATTGCTCATCATGGTGTTCTCGACCCGGAAATACCATACATACAAAAACCTTTCCGTCCGGTTGACATTGCTTTAAAAGTGCGGGAGATATTGGATAGCTGAAAGCTTTGGAAAACAGTTATCAAACCGTCTCCTTTGGGCTATTATCTATTACCCCATTTCGAGAGTTTCTTTTATAGTTTTTGATATTCTGTCGGGATCCGGCATATTCTCATTTTCAAGGGTATAAGCCATAGGCGGTGGTACATCATAGCTTGAAACAATCCTGGCCGGACATTTCATTCCGGAAAAACAGTTCAGTGTTATTTCATGGGATATATGGCTCGCATAACTTCCGGTATAGCATGCCTGTACAACAATAACAGCCCTTCCGGTTTTATTGACAGATGCAGCAATAGTGTTTATATCCAGAGGCACAAGCGTTCTCGGGTCAACGACTTCAACACTGATTCCATCTTCTTTTTCAAGTTTCTCGGCTGCAGCAAGGGTCCTGCTCACCATATTGGAATATGCGACAACAGTAATATCTTTACCTTCCTTTACAACACGAGCCTGTCCAAAAGGGATAGTATAGTCTTCACCCAACGGAACAACGGCCTTTTCAAGGTAAACCATCTGATGTTCGATGAACATGACAGGATTATCATCCCTTATCGCTGTTTTTAAAAGCCCTTTCATATCGTATGCGTTCGAAGGTGCAACAACCTTTATTCCCGGAAAGTGCGCAATAACAGCTTCAAGACTCTGAGAATGCTGTCCTGCATATCCCTTTCCACCCCCTATCGTTGCCCTTATTGTAAGTGGGATATTGAATTGCCCCCCGAACATGTACATTGCCTTTGCTGCCTGGTTACCAACCTGATCCATTGCCATAAGTATAAAGTCGATATACATGAGCTCAACAACCGGCCGAAGTCCTGCCATAGCAGCACCTACGCCTGTACCGATAATAGCAGATTCGGATATCGCTGTATTGAATACTCGGTCTCTTCCAAATATATCAAGCAACCCATAAGTAGCACTGTAAGCTCCGCCCTGCTCGGCAACATCCTCTCCCCATACAACCACCCTTTTATCCCTGATCATTTCCTCTGTAAGCGTTTCAACAACAGCATGTCTTGCAAGAATTTTTCCTTCACTGTCCCTCAGGATTTTCCTCGGCTTTTTAAGCAGATTTACTGTTTTATATTTGTCACCGATATCATTTGAGTTTGTATCAGTGAACAATCCAAAATACATATCTTTTATATCAGGATCTTTACTATTTGCAGCACGTATAGTGATATCTTCAATTATTTTTCGTGCTTTATTCCACTCTTCTTCTGCACTTTCAGCTGTTAATATATTATTCTCAATTAATTCATTTTTAAACCACTCAACAGGATCGATTGCTCTCCATGCATCCTTTTCGGTTTCAGTCCTGTAGGCAGTACCCTTATCTTTAAAGTTATGACCCCAGTATCTATATGTATTCGCTTCCAGAAGCACAGGGCCTTCTCCGTTTAAACACAGTTCTTTCGCCCTTTTCATCGCTTCCCTTACACTTAAAATATTCATTCCGCATATTGTTTCAGCATGTAATGCAGCCTCGTTATATCCTGCACCTCTCTGAGAAAGAAATTCTATACCTGTTACCTCACCTTTCTGCTGGCCGGTGTACCCATACTGGTTATTTTCAACGTAGTAGACAACCGGCAATCCTTTTTCAAATTGAGCCATCACTGCAAAATTCATGGCCTCATGTGCAATTCCATTATTCATAGCGCCATCACCGATACAGCATACAACAATTCTCTTCTCCTTCAGATGTTGAACTGCAAAGGCTGCACCAGTTGCAATACCCATGCTTCCTCCTACAATTGCATTTGCACCAAGGTTCCCCACAGAAAAATCCGCAATATGCATTCCCCCGCCTCTTCCACGGCAATAACCGGCCTGTTTCCCGAGCAGCTCCGCCATTGTCCTGTAAACATGGTAATCAACAGCAGCATTAAGAAGATTATCGTATTTGTCAACGGAAAATTGGTTTTCTTCAGCATAAGAAATAAATTTTTTAAGCTCATCCTCATCCATCTCATAAATAGCAAATAAGCCCTTGTTAATACAGTGCCCGTGCCCCCTGTGGTTGCTTGTAATATAGTCATTCCTGGATAAGACAGACATCGCCCCGACAGCCGTTGCTTCCTGACCGACACTCAAATGGGTGGTGCCCCGAAATACAAAGCCTTCAAAAGGTACAAACCGTTTATTATCAAGATCCCTTACCATATATTCTAAATTTCTCTGTAAAAGCATTGCCCTGTAAAGCTTTAATGCCTCTTTCCCTGTAATTATGCCTTTTTCCAGTTCTTCTCTTAATTTAGGCTTATAACGGTTAACCGGTATTTCCGGGAAAGTAATTTTTTTGCCTACTTCCTCACAAGGCAGTACATCTATACTCTTCATTCTGTTCTCCTTCACATTTAATTCAAATCTCTATAAACACTCGTGCTTTTTAATATATATCTTAGACTATTCTTTATTTGATTAATGCCTCTTCCACAAAGTTTTCCATATCATTTGTTGCCTTACTGAAGGAATTAGCAGTGGCAGCAGTAGATGGATGGGTATTGAACTGGGGCGGCTCAAGTCCATTGGGGTCGTAGGCCTCCCTGAAGTACTGAAACTTATTAAGTTTATCCAGCCCTTCTTCGGGAACTGGTTCTTTCCCCGCGTCTTTATCAAACTCTATATCATAACAG
>DAOVJS010000198.1 GCA_030673105.1 Spirochaetota bacterium | reverse complement strand
AGGAAAAAATGACAAAAAAAGCAGGAATAAAAAAAATATTGTTACTTTTAACAATGTCATTGGTATTGTTCGTGGCGGGAACCTGCGGCCTTTATGCTGCAGAACCTGATTTTCCCACCATTTTAAAAAAAATAGACAGCAGTAGAAACATCACGGATTCAGACTTCTCCTGTATTGTCACTTTAGTTTCAGAAAAACCGGATGAAGAAACAGAGGTAAAAAAGACCAGCATGTTCAGGCGGGACATAGAAGACAACTTTGTTATTCTAATCCTGAAACCTGAGATCCAGAAGGGGGAGGGATACCTTCAAGCAGATGACAACCTGTGGTTTTATGACCCTGAAAGCAGGAAGTTTGCCCATACATCCCTCAAGGATAATTTTCATGATTCAGACGCCAAGAACAGTGATTTCAGGAAGTTAAGCCTTTCTGAAGACTATACAGTTGACGGTTATACCAGAGGAAAACTTGGCAAATATGATGTGTATATTGCCGACCTTTCTGCGAATAACAATGAGGTCACCTACCCCTACCTCAAACTCTGGATCCGCAGGGATAACTATATTATCCTCAAATCCGAGGACTACAGTCTCACAAAAAGGCTAATGCGCACCTCACTCTACCCGGGTTATACTAAAGTCCGCGATAAGTTTATTCCAACCAGAATGCTTTTTATAAATGAGCTCACAGAAGGAGAGAGAACACAGGTTACCATGAAGGACATATCGTTATCTGATCTCCCGGACTCTGTGTTTACAAAATCATTTATTGAGCGGGTGAACCGTTAGGTTCATCGAAGGAAGGTACGTCATGAACGTAAAAACTTTAATTTTCATAATTATCCTTATTAGTCTGACTTTGCTGGCTTTGCCGGTTTTTCCTGCAATGGCCGCTGAAGAAATCGAGGGAATATCTGATGAATGGGGAGACGATCTTTTTGAAACCGGTGAAACTTCTGATGAATGGAACGATGGCCTTTTTGAAACCGGTGATATGATCGATGAAATAGAAGATTATGAATCCTCCCTGTCTTTATCCTCCCTATCTTTATCATCTCCATCTTCATCATCTCCGGAGGATGAATTTCTAAAAAGCGAAAAGATCGAATGGGGAGGGAGCCTCACATCCGACTTTACATCCAGGTGGACCCTTGGCGGTGACTATCCCGCTTCAAACAGTAGTACGGGTACAAGCAGTGAGGATTTTGATATAAACCTGGGAGCAAGCCTCTTCTTTGATGCAAGGCCCCCTGATGAGGATTTTCGGGTTTTCGGAAAAGTAAAGGCCTCTTATCCTTTTGAATCCAAAGCTTCCACTACAGAGGGCGGTGAGGTTACGGTAAACAGTATACAGGTTTTTGAGCTCTTTTCCGATTTTAACTGGAATGACAGGGTTTTCTTTCGTGCAGGAAAGCATACCATACACTGGGGAACGGGATATTTTTTCAGCCCCGCGGATGTTCTCAACCTCACATCAATTGACCCTGAAGATCCTGAAGAACAGAGGGAAGGCCCTGTTTCTTTAAAAACCCATATACCGGTAAATGTGCACAACGGCTATCTATATTTGATCGCGCATGATATAGACAAACCTGATGAAATTGCTGCTGCTCCGAAGATTGAGTTTGTCATTGGCAATACAGAGACCGGAATAGGCGCATATATAAGAAAGGATGTTTCTCCCAGAGGTGTTATTACAATGACCCGTCCCATTCTTGATTTTGACTTTTTTACAGAAACTGTATTCAGCTATGGGTCTGACAAAACCTTTATCAGGAAAACCGATGATCTGGTGAACTATCCTCTAGGTATTAAAACCTATACCAGAGAGGATGTACTGTTTTTTTCAGGAACAGCGGGTTTCAGATATATAAACTCAAACCGGGATATTTCATTCATGGGCCAGTACTTTTATAATGGAGAGGGGTACAAGAATCCTGACATTCTTAAAGACAGCAGTATGGGTATAGCTTCTCTAATCGGAGCAGGGCAGCTCAACTATCAGGACCTTTTTCAGCCGGGCAGGCATTACGGTGCTGCCATGATTAACTGGAGCAGTATTAAGGATTCTGACTTCGGTGTTTCTTTATTCTGGATCGGAAATCTCAGCGACGGTTCCGGTCAGGTCAAACCGACCTTTTCATGGAATCCTATTGATTATGCCGTCATTTCTATAGGCATTCCGGTATTCTACGGAGAGAAGGGGGATGAATATACACCTGTTGGCAATAATCTTTCCTTTTCCGTTGAAGTTTCGCTTGGAGGCGGAACATTCTGAATATATAATAGAGGTTGTCTCACAACCTCATATTAGGCTGTCCCATACATACAGATTATAAATTTGATGCTATATATTATACAGAATATTATGTTTAAAAAGCAATTTTATATGTTAAGGGACAGCCTGAATATGTTAAGATAAATTGTATTTTCATAGCAGGATAATCGTTTGAGAGCTAAGGTTTTGATAATAGAGGATGAAAGAGAGATAGGGGAACTTATCGCTGTATACCTGAAAAAAGAAGGCATTGAAACGGTCCTGATTGAGACCGGCGAGGAAGGTTTAGAGGCCATTGAGAGAGGGAATTTTGATCTTGTTGTCCTGGATATTAATCTTCCGGGAATTGATGGTTTTGAGTTTCTCCAGTTAATCAGGAAGAAACGCGATTTGCCTGTTGTCATTGTATCTGCACGGGATACAGATGAGGATATGGTCCTGGGCCTTGGGATAGGTGCAGACGACTTTGTAACAAAACCGTTTTCTCCAAAGGTCCTTGCTGCGCGGGTAAGAGCACACCTGAGGCGGTTTTTCAATTCACATAAAGATACAAAGAATGTTCTGCATTTTGGACCTTTTGCCCTTGATATTGATGGTAATATTCTTGATAAGAAGGGGAAGAGGATACCTCTTCCTCCAAAGGAGTTTGAGGTTTTAAGGACCCTTATTGAAAATCCGGGGAAAGCTATAACACCTGAAAAGATATATGATAGGGTATGGGGGCAGCAGTACGGTGATTTAGCAACGGTTGCCATACACATACAGAGACTGAGAAAGAAGATAGAGGATGACCCTGCAAAACCGTACTACATTGAAACGATCCACGGGGTTGGGGACAGATTCAAGCCCGAAGCATTTTAAAGAGGAAAGATGAAACTAAAAACAAAGTAAATTTTTATCAGCGAGGTGTAGGGCCGGTTTAATTACCGCCTATGAATAGGAAAGATGAAACTAAAAACAAAGCTAATTTTTCTTGTGGCAGGAGTGGTAATCATACCCATAATTGTAACAGCGCTCGTCGGCTACTTCAGTTACACCAGCTCTATCAGAAATCAAACAGTATTGAGGGGTCACTATTTCCGGACCGGGAAATGGATCAAACATGATCTTCCCAGAGAGTGGAAGAAAAGTTATCCTGATTTTCCCGAAATAGAACCTCCTCCCGGATTGGATGTGGCAGTCTTTGATTTAAATAACAGGATTGTTTTATCGAGCATACAGGGCTTTGATCCCGGGTCTCAGGCGGATCCGGAAGAACTTATCAAGAGTATGGTTAAAGACCCGCATAACTATCCAGTTTTATTACAGCCGCTTATTTTTGATGAGCGTGTTTATGGATCAATTTTAATCAGGCTCCCCATACATCCGGATGGGTTGCCAAAGGTCTTCTACGGCTTTCTTGCCTTTATTATTTTTTCTGCAGTAGTGGTTACCATCATGGCAAATTCGCTCAAACGTTCTATTGTAAACCTTGAGAGAGCAACCAGAAAAATTGCAGAAGGTGACCTTGACTTCGAATTAAAAATAAAGGGGAAGGATGAGATTGCATCTTTGACAGGGTCTTTTGATACCATGAGGATGGAGTTAAAAGAGTCACTGGCAAAAAGGTCCCGTTTTCTCATGGGTGTATCACATGATCTTAAGACACCGCTTACATCAATTAAAGGGTATCTGGAGGCAATCTCGGACGGCCTTGCTGATGATCCTGATATTTTGAAAAAATATATTGACATCATAACTGACAAATCAAAGGTTTTAGAAGGAAGGATAGCAGAACTTATCGACTTTGTTAAAATGGAGACAGGAGAATGGAAACTGAAACACGAGGCGATAAACCTTCCTGATTTCTTTTCTCAAATTGCAGTAAATTACAGGGAAGACGCTTCGGTTTTTAAAAGAAAATTCAAATCCAGTATTGAAATTCCCCGTAACATAACTGCTATTGGAGATAGAAACCTGCTTTTAAGGGCTTTTGAAAATCTCATTGGTAATGCGATTCGTTATACAAACGAAAATGATACTATTCT
>DAOVJS010000009.1 GCA_030673105.1 Spirochaetota bacterium | reverse complement strand
TATGCGATGACAGAGATAGTTCTTGATATTATTAACATACTTGATGATTTTGAAAGGGCTGTCAGCTCTGCAGAATTAGCAAGAGATTTCGATGCATTAATAGAAGGTATTGTCATCATTGAAAAGCAGTTCAGGACCGTACTGGAGAATAAGTACGGTGTTAAAATGATTGAGGCCGTTGGAAAGGAGTTTGACCCCAACATTCATGACGCAGTCATGATGGAGGAAAGTGCCAAATATAAAGAGGATACAGTTGTAGAAGATCTACAGAAGGGATACATCATGCATGACAGAATAATACGGCCTGCAAAAGTTAAAGTGGCAAAACCCGCATCTTCCGTTAATGATACAGGCAATAACATAAAGGAAAATGAAGAGAGTTAAATCTCTGAGAAAGGAGTTTGAATATGGGAAAGATAATAGGAATTGATTTAGGAACAACCAACTCCTGTGTGGCAGTCATGGAAGGTAACGAGGCAAAGGTAATTACAAACTCGGAGGGGCAGAGAACAACGCCTTCTGTTGTAGCGTTTACAAAGAAGAATGAAATATTGGTGGGGCAGCCCGCTAAAAATCAGATAATTACAAACTCTGAAAACACAATTTATTCAATTAAACGGTTTATGGGCAGGAGATATTCAGAGGTGTCCAGAGAAATTAAAATGGTTCCGTATAAAGTGTTGCAGGGGAAAAGCGCAGATGCAAGGGTTAAAGTGAGAGACGGTGAGTTTTCTCCTCCGGAAATTTCCGCACGGGTACTGCAGAAGATGAAACAAACTGCAGAGGATTATCTCGGTGTAAAGGTGACAGAGGCAGTAATAACTGTTCCAGCCTATTTTAATGATTCTCAAAGACAGGCCACAAAAGACGCCGGGAAAATCGCGGGCCTTGAAGTTAAAAGAATAATTAATGAACCAACGGCCGCTTCTCTTGCCTATGGACTTGACAAAAAGAAAGATGAGAAAATTGCTGTTTATGATTTCGGCGGAGGAACATTTGATATTTCAATACTCGAGTTAGGAGACGGGGTATTCGAGGTGAAGTCCACGAATGGAAATACCCACCTGGGGGGAGATGATTTTGATCATCGAGTCATAGAATGGCTTATCCAGGAGTTTAAAAAGGAACAGGGGATAGATCTTTCAAATGATAAGATGGCGCTTCAGAGACTAAAAGAGGCGAGCGAGAAGGCCAAAATTGAACTTTCAAGTACCACAACCACAGAAATAAATTTACCCTTTATTACAGCAGATGCAGGAGGACCGAAACATCTCAATATCTCTTTGACAAGGGCAAAGTTTGAGCAGTTAATCGAGGATCTGGTGTTATCTACTGTAACGCCCTGTAAAAATGCATTAAAGGATGCAGGAATGAAACCGGAGGATATCGATGAGATAATCGTTGTTGGGGGTTCAACACGGATCCCTGCAGTAATCGATCTGGTAAAGAAGACATTTAAAAACGAACCTAACAAGGGTGTAAATCCTGATGAAGCGGTCGCACTGGGGGCAGCAATTCAGGGTGGTATTCTCGCCGGTGAAGTAAAGGATGTGCTCCTTCTTGATGTCACACCCCTGTCACTTGGTATTGAAACTCTTGGAAGTGTTATGACAAGACTTATTGATAAAAACACAACAATACCTACACGGAAAAGTCAGATATTTTCTACAGCAGCAGACAATCAAACGGCTGTCAGTATTCATGTTCTGCAGGGTGAAAGAGAAATGGCAGGACAGAATAGGACGCTTGGGAGATTTGATCTGATCGGTATTCCACCGTCTCCAAGGGGAGTCCCTCAAATTGAAGTAACGTTCGATATCGATGCCAACGGAATAGTTCATGTGTCGGCAAAGGATCTTGCGACTAGTAAGGAACAAAAGATAAGGATAGAATCTTCAAGTGGATTATCCGAAGAAGAGATACAAAAGATGGTAAGAGATGCAGAAATGCACGCGGAAGAGGATAAAAAAGTTAGAGAAAAGGCTGAAGCAATCAATCAGGCGGACAGCCTGGTCTATCAGACAGAGAAGATGATGAAAGAGTATGGAGACAAAATATCTGATGAGGACAGGGCGAATGTAGAGAGAGAGATAGAGAATACAAGGAAGGCTATAGGGGAAGGTGATGCTCAGCAGATTAACCAGGCTGTGGAATCCTTAACCCAGGCATCTTATAAGATATCAGAATCAATGTATAGAGAAGCGGCATCCAGGTCAGCTGCCGGGCAGGACCCGGGCCCATCCGGGGAACAGACTTCACAGACACAAACAGATACCGGTGGAAAAGAAGAAGAGGAAGACGTAGTTGATGCTGAGTATGAAGTTGTTGATGATGATAACAAGAATAGCAATTGATCCCTTCTATTAATGGCATGTCTTGTATGGACAATAAACCCTATAAGGCAACTTATGGGGTTTTTTATTAAGGTGACAGAGGTCCAGTATGGCAATCAAGAGAGACTATTATGAAGTCCTCGGTGTGGACCGGAATGCTACACAAGATGAAATTAAAAAATCCTATAGAAAACTGGCAATAAAATACCACCCGGATAAAAATCCGGACGATAAAGGAGCAGAGGAGAGGTTTAAAGAAGCTACTGAGGCCTATGAGGTCCTGGGAGACGAACAGAGAAAGCGATTGTACGATCAATTTGGCCATGAGGGAGTAGCAGCTGCCGGGACCGGAGGTTTTCAAGGATTCAGAAATTCAACCGATTTCGAAGACCTTTTTGGAGGGTTTTCTGATATATTTGGCTCTGATATATTTGAATCTTTCTTTGGTTTAGGGGACCTTTTTGGAAGGTCGGGCAGGAGTACAAGGGGAAGAGAAAGAGTAGCACGAGGTTCAGACCTCAGGTACGATCTTAACCTTACACT
The DNA here is from genome assembly GCA_030673105.1 of Spirochaetota bacterium. Lineage (GTDB taxonomy): Bacteria > Spirochaetota > B62-G9 > B62-G9 > DRHN01 > DRHN01. The sequence continues at coordinate 28,269 of DAOVJS010000009.1, read as the reverse complement.
TGAAGAAGCGGCATTTGGGAAAAAGGCAGAGATCCAGGTTGCAAGGGAAGAGCACTGTTCTGAATGCAAGGGAACAGGAGCCAGGCCTGGAAGTGGTTCGGTAACCTGCCTTGCGTGCGGCGGGACGGGACAGGTAAGCAGAACCCAGGGTTTTTTCACTATTGCAACAACCTGTTCCCGCTGTAAAGGGTCAGGAAATGTTATTAAAGATTACTGCCCCTCCTGCAGCGGTCGGGGTATTGTTAAAAAGAAAAGACGAATCGTAATTGATATTGAACCTGGTTTTGAGGATGGAACCTTTTTAAGGCTTCAGGGCGAAGGGAATGCGGGCTTCGGCGGAGGGCCGAGAGGTGATTTGATTATTGTAATTCATGAAAAACCCCATCCCCATTTTCTTAGAAAAGGGAATGATGTAATCTGCCAGGTACCAATAGGTGTTTTTCAAGCCATTCTGGGTGTGGATATAAAAGTGCCGACACTTGATGGAAAAACTGTAAAAATTACAGTTCCCGCGGGTACACAGAGCGGAAGGATCTTTCGACTGAGAAAAGAAGGGATTCCTTACCTCAAGAGAAGAGGAAGGGGAGACCAGCTTGTTAAAATAATTGTGAGAATTCCCTCGGATATCCCTGCCAGGGATAAAAAGATCTTAGAGGAACTTTCAGTAAGAAGCAAGAATTCGGAAACGTCTCATCTTTTATATGTTAGAGATTTTGAAAAGTGACTATAGATAGATGGATGAGATTGAAAAATGAAGGGTAATGGTCAAGATCATTGAAAAGAAACGGGAAAGTGAAATTAGGTATAATTGGTGTTGGGAGAATGGGGAACTTTCATGCCAATGTTTTGTCAGTTCTGAACAGTGACGTCGATTTTATCGGGGTATACGATATAAACATGGTTCGCGCACATTATGTTGCGAAGAAATACCACACAACCGCCTATGAGACCATTGATAATCTGCTTGAAGAGGCGGAAGGGGTGTGCATTGCTGTTCCAACAAAGTTACACTATGAGATTGCAAAGAAAGCTCTTCTTGCGGGGGTGCATACACTCGTTGAAAAACCGATATCAGGTACTACGGAGGAGGCATCAGATCTTGTTAAAACAGCCGCTGAGAATAAACTGATTTTCCAGACAGGACATGTTGAGAGGTTTAAAGGAGCGGTTGTGGAGCTCCGAAAAATCGTTGAAAATCCTTACCTTGTTGAAGCGCGCAGGCTGAGTCCATGGGAAGACAAGGAATGGGATACAGGCGTGGTGCTGGATTTAATGATTCATGACATAGATATTGTATTGAGTCTGATGCAGAGTGAGGTCAAACATGTTGACGCGGTTGGGAGCATAGTGAAGAGTGGATATGAAGATATAGCTTCTGCCGTTCTTCAATTTGAGAATGGCGCAATTGCAAATATTACTTCAAGCAGACTCAGTGAAACCAGAATAAGAGCTATGGCTGTATCACAGTTTAAAGCGTTTATTTATTTGAACTTCGAAACCCAGGATATAAATATTTACAGGGGTTCTTCAGCCAGCTTTTTTGTATCGTCCAGAGAAATAACCTATAAGCAGGAGTCCTTTGTGGAACGGGTACTGGTCCAGAAAGAAAATGCCCTCAAGGAAGAGCTTCTGCATTTTGCGCACTGTATTCTTGGGAGAACTGAACCAATCGTAAGTGGTGAAGATGATATAAAAACCCTGTCTATTACTCTCAAAATCATTGACAAAATACATGAAAAACTGCTCACTAATCAACCTCAAAGCTAACAGGATTCAGAAGTTATCGAATAATCCTGGTGACTGTCAGTAAAACTGAAAGGCCTGTCAGAATGGTAAGTATTATTGCCATTAATCCCGGTTCAACATCGACAAAGCTTGCCATTTGTTCTGTAAGTGAAAATTTTAAAAAACAGGCCTGTTTTGATTATCATGAAGTGGAAAAAGTCGATATAATAAATAAAAACATGTCCGGTATTTTTCAGGAGGAGCTTAAAGAAAGACGAAAACTTGTAAAGGATTTTATCAAAAGCAACAGTGAAAAAATTGGTAAAGTTATCGCTGTCACGGCGCGCGGTGGATTATTAAAGCCTTTAAAAGGAGGGGTATACAGAGTAAATAAAGCAATGATAGATGATCTTGTTTCATGCAGGTATGGAACCCATGCTTCCAACATGGGGGCTCCTCTCGCGCAGGAGATTGCGGACCTTTACAATGTAAAGGCCTATATTGCCTATCCTGTTGTTGTCGATGAAATGGATGATATCGCCCGTTACACAGGGATACCTGAAATCAAACGAAGGAGCTATTTTCATGCATTGAATCAGAAAACAGTGGCAAAAATGATATCAGAGGAACTTGAAAAAAATTATGAAGATCTGGTTTTAATAATAGCCCACCTCGGTGGGGGGATAACAGTTGGACTGCATGCTTATGGCAGGGTCGTTGATGTAAATAACGGTCTTGACGGTGACGGCCCATTTTCAATCGAAAGGGCCGGCGGGATTCCTGCCGGTGATCTTGTCAGGCTCTGCTTTTGCGGACGTTATACATACGAAGATATTTATGAAAAAATAATCCAAAAGGGAGGAATCTACGCCTATCTTGGAACTAAAGATGCCGTTCTTCTGGAAGATATAATTCTTGAAAAGGCCGGCAGTTACAGGGCCATCAATCCCTCTTTTTCAAAGAAAAAAATTAAAGAGGTTATTGATGCCTGGATTTATCAGGTTTCAAAAAGCATATGTGCGCTCGCATGTTATACATGCGGAAAAGTGGATGCAGTGATACTCACCGGAGGCCTTGCAAAATTTGATTATTTTGTACAGGAAATAAAACGAAGGGTTTCATTTTTAACGAAGATCTATATCGTCCCCGGCGAGGAGGAAATGCGGGGTTTGTGCACCTGTGTACTTGCCGCATTGTGTGGAATTGAAAAAATATTTTTATACAGGAGTGAGAGATGAAACATAGAAGGAGAAGGCTTATTATAGAAGGAAACTTTCAAACCCGGTTTATTTTACGTTTCATTCTTGTAATTGTTGGAGCTACTCTTCTTTCTACAGGATCCTTATTGGGAGTTTTTTATTTTAAATACAAGTATGGAGATGCTGATTTAACTAGTTTAATAATAATGGTGACTCCGGAAGGGACAACAAATGTATTATCTTTATTTCAAATAGTATTGGTTCCTATACTTGCGGCAAATCTCCTCATGCTTTGCATAATCATTCCTTACGCTCTTTCCTATTCGCATAAAATTGCCGGACCGATATACAGGTTCGAGCAGAGTCTTGATTTTCTTCTAAGCGGGGAAATGGATTTCATGATAATGCTGAGGAAAAAGGATGAGTTTAAATATCTGGCCAACAGAATGAATGCTTTAATTGATTTTATGAGAAGAAATGTTGAAGAGGTGAGGTTAAGTCACAGAATGATTAAAGAAAGGATATCGAAGATCGAACGCTTTATCAAGGCTGATAAAATAAATATTAAAGCTATTAAAAGCGAAGTTATGGAGCTTGAACGTTTTTTCAGGGAAAGAGGCAAACCTTTCAGTTACTAGCACAAGTACTATTACAAGTATTTTACCAACGTATTTTTTTAAGAGCTTCTCGTGCTGTCAATTTTATGCTACGTCTGTAATTACCCCTTAATACTTCCACCAGGGGAACGAAACCTTTCTTATCCCCTATTTCACCGATTGCCTCAACACAGGCTCTAACTAATACATCATCAGGTCCGGACGGATCCGAAGTTTCAATTACCCGGACTAGCTCATAGATGGATTCTTTTTGACTGATTTTCCCGATTGCGACAGCAACAGAGCTCCTGACGAAATTATCATGGTCATACCTCAAAGCACGATATAAGTCCGGAAGCACTTTTGGATCACCGATATCACCTAAAGCCTTTGCGCTGGCTGACCGTACATCCCAGAAGTCATTAATAACCTTGGTACCTTTCCTCTGCACAAAGAGCGTACCCTGCTGCAGGCCGAATACGATTGCTTCGATTGTTTCTTCATCATTTGCCCCTAATTCCATAAGCTTGATTATTGCAATCAGTTTATTTTCCTGTGCGCCTTCATAGAGCAGGCGTATGTAATCTTCTGCTGTGGCTTCTTTAAGGTTTAGAAGGTACTGTTCGACGCTCTCCTGAGCATACGCAGCACTGAAGTAAAAAATGATGAAAACCGTGACTAAAATGATCTTTTTCATATTATTCCCCCTCTTCAGTTAACCCTTTATACCATCTGTTATCCAATCTAATAAAAGTATGCTGTGGCTCAGGGAACTCCTTGTCCCCTAAAATTACATAAACCAGAGCCTTATTCTGATTTATAAACTCCACCCTTGATATTGGTAAGGATGTTATATTGCCTTTTTTTCTCGTTTCAACAAGGAGGTAAAAAAATGACTCAATGTCCGTGGCACTCCAGCCCTCCAATTTAAGAAACTCCGGATCATTGTGTCTTTCCCTGTACATGGGAGTCAGGAGGTTTTGCCATTTTTTTAGGTCAGCTGTTTTATAACAGCCTTCAAGTGTCTCAATAACACTGACAATCGATTCAGCTTCCTTTTCTTCGTCTATTGGGGGTGCGGGAGTTTCGATTTTTTCTATTTCCTGTTTTTCCTCAGCCCGAACAATTTTCTCTTCACTGATTTCTTCGATTTCCTCTTTTTTAATTTCCTCCTGCTGAATTCCCTCCTGTTGAATTCCCTGATCCTTTACGGCCGCGGACTTTTTAGAAGAACATCCTGATAAAGTGAGAAACAGTAAAAAAAAAACGATAATAAAATATTTCATAATTGTAGTTTCGTAATCACTTTTACTAAATAGTTTAACATTTTTTCCATTAATTTCAATAACTTTTAAAATTCACTTATTTATTTGACCATTGAAGAATTTATTGGTGCTCCTTTTTGAATATCGGTATTCAGTATTTTATCGAGCAGATCGTCCAGTTTTTCAACCCCGTTGGATATATTCGGCCTCAAAAAAGCTAATTTATCAAGTGTCAGCCTTTCGCCTTTTTCCAGGTTTCGCCCGGCGTAAATTCCCCGTCGGGCATATATTCTCTCTTTGGATTCCCTCTCTGATATAATTTTCTGTCTTTTTCCCAGCATTTTCTCATATAACCTTGTTTTATTTACAAGCTCTTTAAATCCTTCCGGAGAGAGCGAGTTTTTGTGATCGTTCCCATCCTGATCCCTGTTTAGGGTAAAATGTTTCTCAATAACCTTCACTCCTTTCCCTATAGATAAAAGCGCAGCATCTATCCCCAGGGAATGATCGGAGAACCCGACGGGTAAATTGTATCGCTCGGTAAGTAAATCTATGAAACTAAGGTTTAAAGATGAGTATGATGCGGGGTAAAGCATTACGCAGTGCATTATGCATATAAAGGGCAGTTCGTACTGTTTCAATATTTGAACCGCCTTATCAATCTCTTCAATGTAACTTGCTCCTGTTGAGATAAATATTCCTTTTCCTTTTGATGCAGCCTTTTTAAGAAGAGGATAAAAGGTAATATCGCATGACGCAATTTTATAAAAGGGAACAAATTCATCGAGTAAATCAACAGCTTCAAGAGAAAAAGGTGTTGAAAAATAGATTATATTCGTTTTCTCCGCTTCCAGGGCAATTGTTTTATGCCATTCCTGTCTGAACGTGTTCGAAATAATTCCTTTCTGCCAGGAGTTATCCAGCCCCAGTGTTTTGCCATAATAATCAATCGAAACCAGTAAATGAAGCGAAAAATCCTGGAATTTGATTGCATCTGCGCCTGCTTCTTTTGCCCTATGAACAAGCTCAACAGCAGTACCGAGGTCACCGTTGTGATTTGAGCCAGCCTCTGCAATGATGAATACTTTCTCAAACATATAGAATCCCCGGATAGCATTGTTTTGTTGAATCTTTCACTATGGTATATTATACTAAAAAAATAGCTTTATGTAGAATTAATAAGACCTTTCCAGTGCTGATTATTGATTTGGATTTATTTAACCATACGTTTAAAATTCGACATAATATTGTACAGGGGCTTTATTAAAATGAGCAGAATAGCTGTTTATCCAGGTAGTTTTGATCCGCCGACTAACGGACATTGTGATATTATTAAAAGGTCCTCCAAACTTTTCGATTGTGTTATCGTTACGGTTGCGGTTAATCCGGCAAAAAAACATTTTTTTTCAGTTGATGAGAGAGTTGATATGCTCCAGGAAATTGTAAGCGAGTATAAAAATATTGAAGTAGACCAATTTGACGGGCTCCTGGTAGAGTATGCGGAAAAAAAGGGTGCCGTCTCTATTATAAGAGGATTAAGAGCTCTATCAGATTTCGAGTATGAATTTGAACTTGCGCTTATGAACAGACATCTCAATTCATCTGTGGATACAATTTTTATGATGACAGATGAACACTACTCCTTTATCAGAAGCTCTCTTGTGAGGGAAGTTGCCAGACTGGGTGGCGATATTTCGGATAAAGTGCCCCGTGTTGTAGAAAAATACCTTAAAGAAAGGTTTTTTTAATAATCGAGGTTGTCTCACAACCTGAACAAATTGTATTTTCAAACTATAAATTATTAGATATATTACTGGAATATAGGCAAGTTAACTTTCAATCATGATGAGATTTAATTATCGCCTATGGTTTATACCTAATTATTTGTTTTTCAACAATAAATTCTGGTACAAAATAACATAATATTAACAGATAAAACCATTCGTAAAAACAGGAGTTAAGGTTATGGCAGTACCGAAACAGAAAAAATCCAAATCAAAAACCAGGATAAGAAGGGCGAGTCATGATAAAGTTTTCCTGGCCGAACTTATTGTTTGTCCCTATTGCGGAGAGCTTACAAAACCACACCATGTTTGCCCTTACTGCGGTCATTATAAAGATAAAGAAATAATCTCCCAAGAGGAAAAATAAACAAGATGATTGCAGTTGATGTCATGAGTGGAGAAAAGCCGCCGGAAGTTGTTATAAGGGGAGCATTGAAAGCGTTAGAAGAGTTCAATGTGAAAATAGCTTTAGTTGGGGATGAAGCTCACATCGAACACTGCTTGAAAAAAGTGCAGTATGATAATAAAAAGATAAAAATATTTCATGCAACTGAAGTTATCATGATGCATGAAACCCCTGCAGTTGCCTGTAAAAAGAAAAAAGATGCTTCAATAATGGTATGTACAAGGCTAATAAAAGAAGGTAAAGCACAGGGCCTTTTTTCACCGGGAAATACCGGCGCCACTCTTGTTGCCGCATTAATGAATATTGGGAGGGTTGATGGAGTCTTAAGACCTACACTTGGTATCTATGTGCCTACTGTAAAAGGGGCAAGTTTGTTGATTGATGCGGGGGCAAACATGGACTGCACCCCGGAGTATCTTGCCCAGTTTGCGATTATGGGTGAAGTGTTTGCAAGGCGTGTGCAGCGGAAAAAGAACCCTTCGGTTGGAATCCTCAGTATCGGTGGAGAAAAAACAAAGGGTAATGAGCTTACGCTGAAGACCTATGATATTCTAAAAGATCTTGATTTTAATTTTGTCGGTAATATTGAGGGCTATGATATTTATAACGGAGATGTGGATGTCATTGTATGTGATGGATTTGTTGGTAACGTTGTTTTAAAAGTAACTGAACGGGTTTTTAAGCTAACCTTTGAGTTCGTGGGGCAGGAAGTCCAGGACCACCTCCTTCAGAGAATCGGGTATGCTTTTTTATATCCTGCAGTGAGAAAATTGAGAAAAAAAATGGACCCAAGAATGTATGGAGGGGCGTATCTCATTGGATTAAAAGGGAGTGTAGTTATAGGCCACGGTTCATCTGACGCAACCACTGTGTATAATGGTATCCAGATGGTAAATTCGGGAATAAAAAACAGGGTCAATGAACTTATTACCGAGCAACTGGAGAAGTATGGTTTTAATAAAAAAAAGAATTCATCCGGAGATCAGAAAGCCTGAAACTTTGGGTCTTCATAATAACCACAGACGGGCATTTCCTTAATTTAATTATATTCACATATCAGTGCTTTGTGGCGTGAAAATAACGGGTGGTAAAATATACTTGATGAAAGAAGGATTTTTTATCATATTAAGCTATCATGTATAAAAATTGCCTGTTGAACAATGGAAAGGTACAGTATGGCACCAATAAATATAAAGTTTAAAAGTACCGGGGCATACCTTCCCGAGAGGGTTTTAACCAATCAAGACCTTGAAAAGATAGTTGATACGTCTGATGAATGGATAACAACAAGGACAGGAATTAAGACCCGGAGGATAGCTGCCGATGAGGAGGCTACCTCTGACATGGCCTATGAGGCGGCAAAGATAGCTATCAAAAGAGCGGATATGAGTCCTGAAGAGGTTGAATTGATAATTGTCGGCACAATAAGCCCTGATATGTTTTTTCCGAGCACCGGATGTTTTGTCCAGGACAGGCTGGGGGCTAAAAATGCCGTTGCCATGGATATCAATGCAGCCTGTTCAGGTTATATCTATTCACTCGTAATTGCCAGTAAATTTCTGGTTTCAGGAACCTACAAAAACGCCTTGATAATTGGGTCTGAAAAGCTCACGAGTATCGTTAATTGGGAAGATCGGGCAACCTGTGTACTCTTTGCGGACGGTGCCGGTGCCGGTATACTCGTCCCCTCCAACGGGGGCAGTAAGATCCTGGCATTTGACCTTGGGAGTGACGGATCCTATGGAAAAGATCTCTGCGTCCCTGCTGGGGGATCCAGAAATCCTGCGACAAAAGAAACAGTGGATAAAAAGATGCATTCTATTGTAATGAACGGAAATGCTATATTTAAAATCGCGGTGAATAAAATGAGAGAAACCTTTAACAAATCGATGGCCATGGCTGGAGTCACTGCTGACGATATAACCCTGCTCATACCGCATCAGGCAAACCTGAGGATAATTGAATCTCTACGGAACTTTCTCAAACTACCTAAAGAAAAGGTATATGTGAATATAGATAGATACGGAAACACCTCTGCAGCGAGTATTGCTATAGCTTTAAATGAAGTGCATGAACAGGGTATAATAAAAAGAGGTGACATAATAGGTTTAGCGGCATTTGGCGGAGGTTTAACATGGGCGTCTGCTATTTTAGAGTTCTAAACTCTCCTGATTCAGGATAAGATTTCTTGCAGGACATTTAGATTGAATGCCGGATTTTAAGAAAGATTAATGGTAAAGGGTGTTTTTAATGGACAGAATTGGTTTTTTATTTCCCGGCCAGGGATCGCAGAAACAGGGTATGGGAAAGGAATTTTATGAAATCTATGAAACCGCAAGGGAAATATTTAACAGGGCAGAAAAGATCTTAACAGATTGTTCAATTAAATCACTCTGCTTTGAGGCTGATGATGAGGAACTCAGGAGAACAGAAAATACACAGCCAGCCCTGTTTGCTTCGTCATACGCGATTTTCAGTGTTTTAAAGGAAAAAGGGTATACAGGAGATGTATTTGCCGGACATTCACTGGGGGAGTATACTGCAATAACTGCTTCGGGATATATTTCGTTTGAAGACGGGCTGAAACTTGTGCGTAGAAGGGGAATCTTAATGAGAGATTGTGACCCCGGTCAAAAAGGGGGCATGGCAGCAATTATTGGTCTCGACAATGAAACAGTCGGAACTGTTTGCAGGGAAACGGGTGATGTTTTTTCTGCGAATTTCAACAGCCCGAATCAAATAGTTATTTCCGGCATGAAGGACCGGCTGAAAATTGCTGTGAAAAAGCTAGAAGCCGCGGGAGCAAGAAGGGCAATTATGCTCAATGTTGGCGGCCCCTTCCATACCCCGTACATGAAGGAAGCGGCTCACGAAATGGAAAAAGAGCTCGACTCTATTGAGTGGAAAAGGGGAAAGGGGAGCATCGTGTCAAATGCGACTGCTGAAGTAACAAGCGACCCTGTTACTATCAAGAAAAACCTGATCAATCAGCTTTATCATCCTGTTTTATGGAACGTATCCTGCCAGAAACTTGTGGATTTGGGTTATTCTAGTTATATTGAGCCCGGACCCGGCGGGGTATTAAAGGGCCTTTTCAGGACAATTTCAAGGGAGGTAAAGGTTTTTCCCGTCGAAAAACCGGATGATGTAGACAGGATAGAATGAGAAGAACATCTCTTTACAGTAATTTTTGTTCCGTTCGGGTTGGATGAATGCAAAGGAGTAATATTTATGGACTTAAATGAAAAGGTTGCTCTTATTACAGGAGGTGCACGTGGAATAGGTAAAGAGATTGCATCTTCCTTTGCAAAAAACGGGGCAGACATAGTTGTTTGTGACATAGATGAAGAAACCCTTGAAAAAACTGTTTTAGAATTAAGGCAGTTTAAAATTAAAGCTGAGGGTTTTTTACTTGATGTACGTGATCTTAAAGCCTGTGAAGATGTCTCAAAAAAATCAATTGACAAATTCGGCCGTATTGATATACTCGTGAACAATGCGGGCATTACAAGAGACAACCTGCTTATAAGGATGAAAGAAGAAGAGTTTGACAGTGTAATTGCAATAAACCTGAAGGGTGTGTTCAACTGCACAAAGATTATCGCAAGAATTATGATGAGGCAGCATTATGGCAGAATAATTAACATTGCATCTGTGGTCGGAATCAGAGGGAATGCCGGACAGGTGAATTATTCTTCAAGTAAAGCAGGTGTAATAGGATTAACAAAATCAGTCGCCAGGGAGCTGGGTTCGAGAAATGTTACTGTAAATGCTATCGCGCCGGGATTTATTCTAACTGAAATGACGGAAGTTCTGCCGGATGATGTAAAAGCGCGGATGTTAGAATCAGTTCCCCTGGGAAAGCCGGGAACACCTGCCGATGTTGCTAATGCTGCACTTTTTCTTGCCTCGGACTATGCATCATATATTACGGGACAGGTGATTGTGGTTGATGGGGGAATGGCCATGTAATAATGCTGTTTATTTTATAGCTAAAAGTTCCGATTGAAAACGGAATTTAAATAACAAAAAACATAAATTGAATATTTAAGGGGGTTGAATAAGCAATGGACATTTATGAGAAAGTAAAAGAAATTATTGTTGAACGTTTGAGTGTTGATGAGAAGGACGTAATAAAGGATGCGTCATTTATTGATGATCTTGGCGCGGACTCTCTTGATACTGTCGAACTTGTGATGGCACTGGAAGAAGAGTTCGGCCTGGAAATACCGGATGAAGATGCAGAAAAGATTGTTAAAGTAGGAGATGCTGTCGATTATATTGAATCTCATAAGTAGGATGTACCTTTGAATAAAGAAAGAAAAAAGGTTGTAATTACAGGGATGGGGGTGCTGACCCCCATCGGTATAGGGGTCGAGCCATTCTGGCAAAACCTTACCGGTGGTAAATCCGGAATATCGAGAATCTCCCTTTTTGACACCAGTGATATGGATGTAAAAATTGCCGGTGAGGTTAAAAATTTCGATCCGCTGGAGTATATGGATAAAACCGTTGCCAGAAAGAATGACAGGTTCAGCCAGTTTATTCTCGCGGCAAGTGAAGAAGCGGTTAGTGATTCCGGATTGAATTTTGATAAGATTGACAGGAACAGGACCGGAGTCATAATTGGGTCCGGCATTGGCGGGCTGCAAACATTAATAGACCAGCACTCGGTGTATTTGAATAAGGGCCCCAGGAGGGTAAGCCCTTTCCTGATTCCAATGATGATAGCAAATATGGCAAGCGGTGTTGTGTCAATAAGGTATAAGCTCACAGGCCCGAATATGTGCATTGTCAGTGCCTGTGCTTCAGCAAATCATTCGATTGGCGAATCATTCAAGTACATTGAACGGGGCGAGGCAGATGTCATGCTCTGTGGCGGGGCAGAAGCGCCAATCGTCTGTCTTGGGATTGCCGGTTTTATCAACATGAAGGCACTTTCTTTAAGAAACGAGCCCCCGGAAAAGGCGTCGAGGCCCTTTGATAAGGAGAGGGACGGTTTTGTTATCGGCGAAGGTGCCGCAACGTTAATTCTGGAGAGTGAGGAACACGCCGTGAAACGGGAGGCAAAAATATATGCCCGCCTTTCAGGGTATGGAGCAAGTGCAGATTCCTATCATATTGCAGCTCCTGACCCTTCAGGGAAAGGCGCTCAATTATGCATGAAGAACGCACTGATTGACGCGGGGTTATCCACGGATGATATAGATTATATAAATGCTCACGGCACATCAACACCCGTCGGGGACAGGTCGGAAGTTCTTGCCATAAAAAACCTTTTTAAGGACAGAGCGGGTAAATTGAAAATAAGCTCCAATAAATCCATGATGGGCCATTTGCTGGGCGCAGGAGGGGGTGCCGAAACTATTGCTTCTGTTTTAACCGTAAAAACCGGTATTATCCCACCAACAATTAACCTCGAAAATCCGGAATTTGACCTTGATTTTGTGCCTGAAAAAAGTATAAAGATGGACGTTCGTACGGCACTGAATAATTCTTTCGGCTTTGGGGGGCATAACGCATCATTAATAATTACAAAATATGAAAAGAAGTAACGGGCTTACAAGAGAAAGAAAAGACGAATTAGACCGGTTTCAGAGGAAAGTAGGCATCCGCTTTAAATGCCTCGGGCTTTTGAATACTGCTTTATCACATAAATCCTATGTGAATGAGGCAGATGCGGATCTTGAAAATAATGAAAAGCTCGAGTTTTTAGGGGACGCCTTACTGGGGCTGGTAATAAGTGATTACCTCTACAATCAGAATATCTACTACAGGGAGGGCTCGCTCGCGAGAATTAAATCTTACGTTGTAAGTGAGCCCGCACTCTATAGGGTCGGGCAAAAGATAAATATTCAGACCCATTTGTTAATCGGAAAGGGGGAAGAAAAATCAGGTGGAAGGTACAGAAAAGCGCTGATCAGTGATAGTGTTGAAGCGTTTATAGGCGCATATTACATTGATAACGGTTATAAGCATGCTCGAAAGCTGGTAGAAAAACTATTTTATGATGAGATCATAAAGGTAGAGCAGAACAGGCATGTGAAGGATTATAAATCCATCCTCCAGGAGCTGGTTCAGAAGAGGTTCGGTACTGTACCTCAATACAGCATTGTAAATACCGAGGGTCCTGAGCATAAAAGAACATTTTTCGTCAATGTTACTGTTAAAAAGAAGACCTACGGCCCTGGTACAGGTTCCAGCAAGAAACAGGCAGAACAGAAGGCGGCAGGTATGGCGCTGGGTGTTTTGAAGAAGATGAGACGATTGAGAGACCCTGCTATAGAAAAAAGATTCAAGTAAACAACCTTACAAAATTGTCATTTTCAAGAGAGACTATATTAATAAATTGCACAGAAGTGCCGGCAAAGGTCATTCGTCAAAAAAGAAGGTTAATCGGTTTGTTAGAAGCGGTAAAAGGTCAAAAAATAGCGGTAAGGATGCTCGAACATGAAGTTCAGAGCAATAATCTTCCGGGAGCACTCCTATTCCATGGTCCGGATGGATGCGGAAAATTTCTAACAGCTTTAGAGATAACCCGTGCGGTAAATTGTAGAAATTCTGGCGCTCCAGGCTGCGTCTGTCCCTCATGCAAACAGATAAAGAAACTTATCTCCAGGGATGTTTTTCTTATATGTAAATCGAATCTTGAAAATACCTTTGAACTGTGGAAGCGTGCAGGAATAAATAGCAAAAATGTTGATTTTTTTTTAGGTGATGTCAGGAGGATGGCTCTAAGTATCTATGATGAGAAGCGGCTTGTACGGGACTTCTCAAAACTGGAAGATATTATACGTTTTCCCGGCGACTTAATTGATAATTTTGAAAAAGTTATTGAGCATGTATACAGGATACTTGATTTACTAAAAGGAAGATTAATAACAATAAACAGGATCAGAGAAGTTAAAAGGTTTTTATCGATCAAAAGCGGAGATGGGAATTATAAGGTTGTTATTATTGATGGTGCAGAGCACATGAATGAAGAGGCCTCAAACAGCTTTTTAAAAATATCAGAAGAAACTCCGCCGAATACTCTGATAATTATTACTACAGTGGATAAAAATAGATTGAAAGAAACAATAAAATCACGGTTCAGGTCATACAGATTTATCGGGTTAACACCTGATGTTTTAGAGACTATTTTGAACGATCGATTTGGGCTTGAAAGTGAGGACACTTTTCCCAAAAGAACCTACGACATGGATGTCATGAAGGAATATCATAGACAAATAACTGATCAGAGCTGTAATTTAAAGTGTCTCACAGATATCATAGGTGAAATCATAGCCAACAGTCATACGGTAGGCCTTCTAAATTACATGATCGACATCCTCGCGAAAAAAATTCCTTCTCTATACCGGAGCAGCATGAATAAGGTCTATGAAGTTGAAAGCAGTATTAAAACATTATCCTCTATTAAGAGATCTATTCTGAATAGCAATATTAATCAGGAAGTAGCGCTCACAGACATTATGTTGAATAATCTTGATAATATTTTAAAACCATAAAGTAAGTCCACCGGTATTCAGGTTAATAAAATGGAATATTCAGGTTTCATTCAGAAAGTGTTTCAGAAGCTCGGAAAACTGGACATCGATAAAATTAAAGAAATAATGGTGGAGCTTTCTACCGAAAAGGAGCTCTATAAGCTTGTTTTTGATTCAATGATTGAAGGGGTAATTGTAACAAATAAAGATAACAAAGTGATTTTAATAAACAGGGTGATGGAAGGTTTCATTTCTGTGTCAAAAAATAGAGTTAATTTACAGGAACTGGGGTCATGTAATTTTGACCCGGAGATAGAAGAATTTTTAAATGACGCCCTTGCGAACAATCAGAAAATACTGGAGGAAGAGGTTCACCTGCGCCGGACTGATAAAACATACACATTGAGTATATTGCCTCTCCTGAATGAGGGTGAAACAGAGGGCCATGTGATTATTCTTGTAGATATTACGGAAAAAAAGATGAGAGAGTTTCAATTAAGACAGGCTGAAAGCCTGGCGGCTTTAACCACACTTTCTGCGGGTGTTGCGCATGAAATTAAAAATCCGTTGACATCAATAGATATTCACATTCAACTTTTAAACAGGGAAATTCAGAAATTTAAGTCAAATAATATAGAGGTAGTGAAAAATATTAAAAACTTTCTTGCAATAGTGAAAGAAGAAATAGACAGGCTGAATTCAATAGTACAGGATTTTCTTTTTGCGGTAAGGCCTATGAGTTTGAGCCTGAGTAAACAGAATATCAACGGTATTGTAAGAGATTTGGTTGATTTTTTAAAGTATGAGCTTTTGGAAGCGGATATCGAGGTTAAACTCGACCTTGATGATAAACTCCCCGATGTTGTTGTTGACTCCAAGTATCTGAAGCAGGCGCTATTAAATATCATAAAAAATTCCGCGGAGGCTATCAGAAGCGGAGGCAAAATTCGCATAAAAACAGAAGAAGAAAAGGATGGTGACGTAGTCATTCACATAATGGATGATGGAGAGGGAATACCTGAAAGTATAATGAGCAAGATATTTGAGCCTTACTTCACGACAAGAAAATCCGGAACAGGACTGGGGCTCGTTATTGTCTATAAAATTATTAGAGAACTCGGCGGAGATCTTGCAGTTAAAAGTGAAGAAGGGGAAGGCACTGTATTCAGAATTAAGCTTCCCGTTTTTGAAAAGAAAAAAAAGTTATTAACATTTGAGGAAAATAATGAAGGACAAGTTGTTAATCGTTGATGATGAGAAAAATATCAGAGAAGGCCTGCAGAAAGCACTTACCCTTGATGGCTATGATGTGATGCTTGCTTCAGATGGGAGAGAGGCTCTTGATAGGATTGAAGAAGGGGATATAGATCTTGTTATTACCGATCTTAAAATGCCGCGTCTGTCAGGTGAGGAGTTGATGAAAGATGCCCTTGAAAATTACCCGTATCTACCGATTATCATTTTAACAGGGCACGGGACAATTGAAAATGCTGTTGACGCCATGAGAAACGGAGCCTATGATTTTATTACAAAGCCGTTAAATATTGATAAGCTCTCCTTAATTGTAAAAAGGGCGCTTGAAAACTCCTCACTTAAACGCCAAAACCGTGAGCTTTTGAACCAGTTGAAAAAGAAGTATTCATTTGAGAATATTAT
This sequence comes from Spirochaetota bacterium, assembly GCA_030673105.1. Classification (GTDB taxonomy): domain Bacteria; phylum Spirochaetota; class B62-G9; order B62-G9; family DRHN01; genus DRHN01. Next base: position 12,151 of record DAOVJS010000009.1, on the reverse strand, counting down.
TGGTAAAAGCACCCCGATGAAAAAGGTGTTCGAGATCGTTGAGCTGGTCGCCCCTTCGCGGGCAAATGTACTTATTTACGGCGAAAGTGGAACAGGAAAGGAAATGATAGCAGACGCCATCCACCATAACAGCCCGAGAAGGGATAAACCCTATGTGAAAGTGCACTGCGCGGCACTGCCTGAAACGCTCCTTGAAAGCGAGCTGTTCGGACATGAGAAAGGAGCATTTACCGGGGCGATAATGCGAAAGAGAGGGCGGTTTGAGCTCGCAAGCCTGGGGACGATATTTCTTGATGAGATCGGGGAAATCAGCCTTAAGACACAGGTTAAACTTTTACGCGTGATCCAGGAAAGGGAATTCGAGCGTGTTGGTGGAGAACATCCGGTAAAGGTAGATGTAAGAATTATCTCCGCTACAAATAAGAATTTGAAAGAGGAGATCGAAAGAGGGAATTTTAGAGAAGACCTCTATTACAGGCTTAATGTCGTGTCTATACATGTGCCTCCTCTTAGAGATAAAAAGGACGATATACCGCTTATGGTTCACAAATTCATCGAAGATTTTTCCAGGGAAAATAATAAGGAAATTGAAGGTATAACGAATGGTGCGCTTAAGTCACTTATGTCTTATAAGTGGCCCGGTAATGTGAGGGAGTTGAGGAATGTAATTGAGAGCATTGTCGTATTGACTAAATCGAAAGTTATTACAGAACAGGATTTGCCTCCCGATATTTTATCAAAGGATGAACGGTCTTATTTAAAACTGCCGGCAGGGGTTAATCTTGGAGAGGCTGAGAAGAGACTGATTCTCTTTACTCTTGAAAATACAGGTGGTAATAAAACAAAAGCCTCTGAAATATTGAGAATCGGCAGAAAAACCCTCCACAGGAAGTTAGCCGAGTATGGGATGTCCTAAAACTGTGTTAAAAGTATACAAATTTGAACAAATATCTCGTAAACGTATCATATTGACACAATCAGCAAATATACCATAATTTATGTATTCTAAATGTTTTAATTAATTATATAGTAATAATTAACAATTGCATTATATTTGGAAGTGGTACAATATTTGCATATATATTGTAACAAATAAAATAATCACGTCTATTTATAAAAATAAAGCTCAGGAGAATGTTAGTGTCAATTGATAAAAAATATGCCGATCTGAGTACGGGATTGGATGTTAGTTCCCTATCGGTCTATCTACGGGAGATAAATAAAATACCTCTCTTAACCCGCAAAGAAGAGGTTGAGCTTGCGCGTGCGGCGGCAAAAGGCGCTCAATCGGCAAAGGAGAAATTGATTAAAGCCAATTTAAGATTTGTTGTCAATGTCGCAAAAAAATACCAGAACCAGGGGTTGACACTCAGCGATCTAATCAGCGAGGGGAACCTTGGGTTAATCACGGCGGTTGATAAGTTTGATGTTGAAAAGGGCTATCATTTTATTTCCTACGCTGTCTGGTGGATCAAGCAGTCAATTTTAAAAGCTATTTGCGAAAAATCAAGAATGATCCGGCTTCCCCTTAACAGGGCGAATGAACTCCTTCAAATTGAAAAGGTTAAAAGAGAAATCGGCAGTAATAAAGATGGAGAAGCAGATATAGAAGAAATAGCTGATTTTCTCGACATGGATAAAAGTAGAATTAATGATCTAATCAATGCTTCAAAAGAGTTTGTTTCTCTCGAAACTCCTCTTTCATCTGATAAGGACGCGAATACGATATCAGACCTTATGGAGGATACCAAAGGGGCTAATCCTGAAGGTGTATTGATAAATAGTACTCTGCAGGATTCTATAGAATCAGTTTTATCAACCCTGACAGAGAAAGAATCAAATGTAATCAGGTATAGGTTTGGCCTCAACGGGGAACGTCCTCATTCGCTTAAAGAAATTGGGGACAAGTACAACTTAACAAAAGAGAGAATCAGACAGATTGAAAAAAAGGCAATCAGCAGATTGCGACACCCCACAAGAAGTCAGAAACTTCAAAGCTATATAAGGGAATAACAGCAGGCTTTCAATTAAAAGTTAGTTTCTTTAAGCCTGATAACAATAATTGAGAAATAAAAGGTTTAAGGGGGCTGAGAAGTCCCTTTAGACCTTTTTTATTTGAATAAATAGATTCAGGTTTACATGTTATGATAAGCCGGATAAAATATTATGAAAAGTGTTCATTTTGTAGGCGTTAGTGGAATAGGAGTGAGTGCGGTAGCCAGGATATCGATTGATTCCGGATTAACGGTTAGCGGTTCTGCAGATATTGAGAATGAACAGACGGAAAGTCTTAAAAAAGCGGGTCTGACTTTTTATCTTGGACACAAAGCAGAACAGATAGAAAAACCTGACCTGGTAGTCAGAAGCGCTGCGGTCCCGGAGCAGAATCCTGAAATTCTTGAAGCAATTCAAAAGAAAATCCCTGTGTGTCTTTATTCGGAATATCTTGCCATGCTTATGAGTAAAAAGAAGGGCATTGCTGTCGCGGGGACTCACGGAAAAACATCCACCACGGCTCTTCTGGCTACTATACTCGCATGTGCGGATTTTGAACCGACCGTTGTATGCGGTGGAGTTATGCAGAATTTTTCTTCGAACGCTGTTTACGGACAGGGTGATTACTTCGTCTCAGAGGCCTGTGAGTATAACCGGTCATTTCTCGATCTTAAAAAATGGGCGGGGATCGTCACCAACATAGAACCGGATCACCTTGATTATTACAGAGATATAAACGATATCAAGGATGCGTTTTCTGAGTTTCTAAAAACAGCAGACCATGAGGGATTTTCTGTCGTCAATGGTGACGATAAAAATGTCAGGGAAATTCTCGAAAGATTGAGTGGGCAAAGGATTTATACTGTTGGATTAACTGAGAGCAGCCGTTACAGGATCGTTAATATCGATAGTAATAGAGGTATTTACTCATTTCAGATTGAAGAGAATGGAAAAAAGGTCATGGAGCTGCATCTGACTGTCCCGGGTGGATATAACTGTATGAATGCGGCACTTTCTGCTGTATTGGCCTTGAAGATTGGTGTTGAAGGGAGTACAATTGAAAGGGCGATGCGCAGTTTCAAAGGAACAAGACGAAGGATGGAATGTCTTGGAGAAGTGGCAGGGAAGCATGTTTACATAGACTACGCGCATCATCCGACAGAGATAGGCCTGACCCTGGGAGCGTTAAGAGAGATGTATCCTTCAAAAAAAATAGCTGTTGTGTTTCAACCCCATCAGTACTCGAGGACTGCGGTACTGTTCCAGGATTTTGTGAAGGAACTCCTCAGGCCGGACGCCGTTATACTGATGGAGATTTATAGACAGAGGGATTCAGACACCTGCATAAAAGCCGTTAAAAGTATTGACCTCTATAAAGAGCTTCGGAAAGCCGGGAAAACAAATGTTGCCTGTGCCCGGGAAGTAGAAGAGATCATTAAAAACCTGGACAGATTGATAGATAAAAACTTTGTTATTGTTTTCATGGGGGCCGGTGATGTTGATGATACAGCGCGGGCTTATGTTAGGAGTATTATTAAAAGGGGCGGGAGATGGATATTAAGATAAAAAATGCTATTATCAGTGTATCTGATAAAACAGGTTTAGTCGCATTTGCCAAAAGGATCGCTGCACTGGGCGTAAATATCTATTCTACAGGCGGAACCGCGGGAGCGCTTGAAAATGCCGGCATAACTGTCACAAAAATTGCCGAATATACCGGCTTTCCGGAAATCCTTGATGGAAGAGTTAAAAGTCTGCATCCAAAGATTCACGGGGGCATACTTGCGAAGAGAGACATGGAGAGCCAGATGGTTCAGCTAAAAGAAAATAGTATCGTCCCCTTTGACCTAATAGTTATAAACCTTTATCCTTTTGAGAAGGTCATAAAACAGGGCGGGGTGGCAGTTGAGGAAGCAATTGAAAATATCGATATAGGCGGACCCTCTATGTTGAGATCTTCGGCAAAAAATTACAGGTTTGTCTGTGTGGTTCCCGGCCCCGAATTTTATGGAACAGTGCTTGAAGAACTTGAAGCAGGTGGTTCTATTTCATTTGTGACAAGGAAGATGCTCGCGATGAAAGTTTTTGACAAAACAGCTTATTATGACAGCCTTATAGCAAGCTATTTTCATAACTTAATCGTTGAGCAGGGAGAAGAAAAATATCCGGGTAAAGTGAGCTTTTATTTTAACAAAAAGCAGGAGCTGCGTTATGGAGAAAATCCGCACCAATCCGCTGCATTCTATACGAATCCTGATATCACTGTCAGCGGTGTATCCACGGCAAAAAAACTCCACGGAAAAGAGCTCTCATTCAATAACATACTCGATATAGAATCGGCCTTTGAGATTGTAAAAGAGTTTGATAATCCCGCCTGTTCGGTGATAAAGCATACCAATCCGTGTGGTGCAGCTGAAGCAACAGTACTATCCCGGGCATTCCTTGATGCCTGGGCTGGTGACCCTGTCTCCGCTTTCGGCAGTATCATCGGATTTAACAGGGCCCTGGATAAAAAGACGGCTGAGGAAATTGTAAAAGTCGGTTTTGTGGAATGCATTATTGCTACAGGATACGATACGGACAGTCTGGACATTCTTACAGGGAAAAAAAATATCAGGATACTTGAAACAGGCAGGATACCGGGGGATGAAGTTTATGACTATGATATGAAAAGGGTTATCGGAGGAGTTTTAATCCAGGAAAGAGATCGGAAAGACATTGATGAGAAAAACTTAAAAGTTGTCACTGAAAAAAAAGTAACTGATGAAGAATTGAGGTCGCTTATTTTTGCCTGGAAGGTTGCAAAACATGTAAAGTCAAACGCTATCGTCATTGCGCGGGAAACGAAGATTGTTGGTGTGGGGGCTGGTCAGATGAGCAGGGTGGATGCTGTTATTATGGCACTAAACAAGGCAAAGGAAAAGGCGGGAAGGGCGGTTTTAGCATCTGATGCTTTCTTTCCTAAACCAGATGCGGTCAGGCTTGCAGCGGAGAACGGTATTAGAGCAATTATACAGCCGGGTGGCTCAATCGGGGATGATGAAGTGATAGATGTTTGTAATCTCGCGGGTATTGCGATGATTTTTACGGGTATACGGCATTTCAAACACTAGCTGTATTAACTTTATGTAATGCAATTTTTTGGAACCGTAATACCTGCTTTGGAGTACCCGGCAGCTGCCGTGCCGGTGAAAGGACGGTCTTTAAAATGAGTTTCAGGTATGAATACTGCGGCAAGCTTCTCACAGGGAATAACTTCTGGGCTTGTTACGCCTTTGAGACGGCACGGGATTTACTCTTAAAGAGGAAGCCGCGTGTTATTAAAATATTGACCAATGCCGGCCTTCACCAGCTTTCTAAACTATTTCCAGAAATTGAATTCAGAAAAAAATGTGATGAACACGCCTATTTTGTCCATGAAGATTACTCTGTACGTTTCTTTACGATTGATTACCTGGCTGAACCTCTGGATAAAAACAGGGCAGAGACCGGTGTTCAGAAAAAAGCGCTAAAAATGGCTGCCGAGTATTCTCCCTTTACGATAAACAGTTTTTTTTACGATTTTGAAAGAGACATATTCCATGATCCTCTTGATGCATATTCTATGTTAAAGGGCCGGGTTATTAAAACAATTAATAGCCCGGAACGTACAGCAGAAACATTTCCAACTATTGTTTTGAAAACAGCAAAGGTTGTAAGTGAGACAGGGTTCAAAATTGATAAAACCCTTCAAAGGTTTCTAAAAAAAAATGAGACATTATACAATTACAGAGAAATTGATGAAAATATAGCCGGTGATTTCCTGGATATCTGTGTATCAGGCAGGGCTTATGAAGCACTTTCTCTATTAGATGAGTGTGGTGTTTTAGAAATGCTTCTTCCTGAAGTCACTTTGTTAAAGACAGTCAATCAGGATAAAGAGTATCATCCTGAAGGTAACGGATTCCGGCACACCCTTGAATGCCTGAAGTGTGTTAAGAAACCGAATAAAACCCTGATGATGTCTATACTCCTTCACGATACAGGTAAAGCAATAACTGCGGCCGGGGGTAAAAATAAAAAGCCTTTTCCAAACCATTCCTATGTGAGCAAAACAATTGCAAAAAAGGTCCTGTGCCGCTTTTATTATAATAATGAGGAAATGGATGAAGTTTTCTTCCTCGTGAAAAACCACATGATTCTGGATGCGGTAGACAGACTTCCGGAAAACAGGCTGAGATCATTATTTTCATCACCTTATTTTTCCAACCTTCTTGAGCTTTACAGGGCAGATCTGGAAAGCGGTTACCACAATATAGACAGCTATTACCTCGCGGCGCGAGTCTACAGAGAGTTTTTACGTAAGGATAAACTCAGGCGCCAGGGTGTCTATGTTTAAGAGTTCCACCCTACAAAATATTTAATATTTATTTGTATAAAGTTTGGAATATTGAATCCTTTTTGAACTATAATAGAAATAGGAGGTTTTAAATGACCGTTTCAGGAAAGATTTATGCTATAGAATAAATGTTATTAAGATACGTAGCTCATGATAAATTTGATCTGGTAGCTGTTGGAACATCAACAAGAGGTGATTTAATGAAAGAACCCTGCCGGGGCAGAGAAAGTTATGTACAACGCAGGTCGATATCTGTTGATGAGGACACAATCGATCTTCCAGGGCTGCCCAACATTTTGATAGTAGATGATGAAAGCAGCCTTTTAAAACTAATTTCATCGATTTTAATGACAGATGGATTTACAAGCGATAGAGCAAGAAACCTCAGCGAAGCGCGGGAAGCGCTTTCAAAAAAAAATTACGATATAGTTTTTCTCGATATAGGTCTGCCGGATGGATCGGGGTTCAGGGTGCTGGAAAGGGCCATGGAATTATCACCGGAGGCCCTTGTGGTCATGGTTACAGGCGTTCATGATTTAAAGACTGCCGTGAGTGCGATAAGGAAAGGCGCGTACGACTACATCACGAAACCGTTTTCTGTAGAGCTCTTTCAGGACAGGTTGCGCATCGTGATTGAAGAATGGAAATCGAGGGCCTTTACACGTGCATACCAGAGCTACCTGGAAAATTTAGTTGAAGAAAAAACAGACAGGCTGACAAGTACTATGAGCGAGATCGAACATACGCATGACACAACCGTTCTTGCTCTCGGGGCAGCCCTTGATTTAAGGGACCCTGAAACTGAAGATCACTGCAGCCGGGTTTCTAAGAATAGTATCCTTCTGGGGAAAAAACTCGGCATAAAAGGAAAAAGATTAAAAGATCTTAAATGGGGGTCCTACCTTCACGACATTGGAAAAATAGGAATACCTGAAAGTATACTTTTAAAAAAGGGACCTCTTACGGATGAAGAGATGACGGTTGTTAAGAAGCATACTATTTTAGGGCAGACAATGATCAGGAATATCGATTTTCTTTCCAGTGCTTCAGAGGTTGTTTTATATCACCATGAAAAGTTTGCAGGAAATGGTTATCCGCTTGGGCTCAAAGATGAGGCGATCCCTCTTTTTGCCCGGATATTTGCGATTGCCGACGCCTTTGACGCGATGGTCTACGACCGTCCCTATCGAAAAGCTCTTCCTATAAAGAAGATTATCAAGGAAATAAAAAGGTGCTCGGGCAGCCATTTTGATCCGGATGTTGTAGAAACATTCCTGGCGGTTCCAATTTGTGAGCTTATGGCCGGTTCTTTCAGAGATACAGATAGGATTAAAAGTAATATCTCATAACGTTTTACACGTTATGAGTTTGAGGAGCTTATTACAGCGTATATTGAAAAAAGGTGCTTAATTTAGAAAATGCTGTTGTGGAATTGTAATATGATAAAAAGAGCGATCTGGTTCTGCTTTTTTGTTTTAATTATGTACGGATGCACAACAGATAACAGGACCGTCCGGGAACAGAAGAAAGAAGAAACCACCATAGAAAAAAAAGAAATAATAATTACTCAAGGCAGTAAATACGAACTGCTTGAAAAAGCAAACACCTACTTAAAAAACCGGGACTACGCAAACGCTTTAATTAATATCATAAGCGCGGAAAAAGCCGGGGGCGGGGAGGAACTCGACCCTGAAATCAGAGTGTTTAAAAATAATATGATAGAGAAGTTGAATGCCAGAGCAATGTACGAAAAAGAGGTTATTGAGGTCGGGAAGGGGCTTGAATTACCTCTTCAGTATATGGTATTTTATATGGAAGATGAGATCATTTACCCTGCTTTTAACATCCCGGTTACTTTTGAGATGAAGAAAGGGAAGGCATCGATTACAGGAAAGAGTTATACAAACACAAGCGGTGTGGCAGAGTGTGAGGTAAGTAAAGTTGAATCGCTGGTAGAAAATGAGATTATTATCAGTGCTGACGTTTATTTTGATATTGCAGGGGAAACCTTCTATATCGCAAAATTATACCGGGAGTTTGCGCTGCATTATAAGAGCATTAAAGAGCAGGCAGTTTCATTTATCATATTTGAAAGAAACATTGATAAGGTTGTTTTAAACTCTGCATCGGGTAAATTGATAGAAGATTTTTTTGTGAAGAATGGATTTTCAGTTTACCATGGAATAAATGAAAGCAACAGGGAGTTATTTTCAGGCGCGGTAAATGGAGAACCTGACTCTTTAAAGGTATATAGGGATAAACTGAATACTGAATTGATCGCGTTTTTATACATCGAATCCGGCTTTTCGAGTAAAGTATCAGAAGGTTTTTACTTTGCAAAATCGAAGATTATTTTGAACATTGTTGATGTTGAAACAAATAAAATACTCTTTAACTCGGTTGTTGAAGATATAAAAGGCGCGGGAAACAGTGAGGAGAAAGCCGGCAGAAAAGCCATCAATGAAGCAACAGAGAAGTTCATAGAAAAATTGACCGGCCAAATAGATAGTTTAGAATTGAAACCATAATTGAGGCTGGTTTTTTACTCCTCTTCTATATACCCACTTTTATTTCTTATGTAATCGTAAATAATCTCCCACTTGTAGCAGCTTTCTTTGTGCATTTCAAAACGGCCAATGTCGTCATTCAGGACTATCTGAAATATTGTATTTACCTCTGTGGATCTGCCCCTTATATCAACAAGCCCGTAAGAGAAAACCGCGTTATCGTCTTTTTTTATGAATATGAGCCTTTTATCTGTTAGATAGAGGGTACCGTCACCAACTTTTTCAATTTTCGGGTAAAAAGGCTCATGAAAGAGAGTGACAATATTTGATTTTAAATAAATTTTTTCATTAGATTCCAGCTCCTTCAGAGTTTCATCAGCCATCGGCACTATTTCTTCTTCTTTAAACATGATATCAGAGTATTCTTTTATGGCTTTCCATTCTGTCTCTCCCTGCGCTCTCATATAACAGGCAAGATTAACCTCCCATTCCTTATGGCAGTGGCCGCATTGGATGTAGTTTCCATTTTTTTCAGCAAGTGCGTCCAATTTCCTGCATGAAGGACATCTCCAGAGGAGGCGAGGCAATCCGTCTGCCGGGTTTTTCCCCTTGATTTTTTCGACCCGTGTGTAATTGTCATTGTTGTATATACCTTTCCGGATATGTTCAATGATCTCTTCGTCGGATGATTTTTTATTGAACATAACCGGTTTTGAGTAATGTACGGTGATCGGACTCTTACGTTTTTTATTTGCCCATCTCGGGAACGCTATATAATTCCCCTTTGAAACAACTGTAATAAGGGGGATATTTAAAAGCTTTACAAACTTGGCTGCTGATTTTGGCACCGGCAGGGTCTCCCCGTCCCAGTTTCTGCCTCCCTCAGGATATATTATTAAGGGGTAACCTTTTTTAACAAGACGGATGGCGTATTTTATGGATTTAAAATCGACAAAACCCTTCTTTCGGGGGAAGGCCCCCATCGCCCACATGAACCTTCTCATGACAGGTTTTCTGAAGAATTCATTGGATGCCATCTGGAAAATAGGCTTCCTGTTTAACGAGCCGATAAAAAAGGGATCAAGCAGATGGCTGTGATTCGCGACCATCAGGTATGCTCCTTCTTTTGGAACATTTTCCAGCCCCTTTGCTGAGAGTTTAAATATCCGTATATAGAATGGCTGTACATATCTGAGTACTATACAGCGGCAAAAGAATCCTTTTGGAGTCTTAAAAAAATCCAAGGTTGCATACCTCCTATTTTGTTAATGGCTTGAATGTCGAGTTATATAATGTATTCTAAAATTTCTGAACTGTAAACTGCTGACGCGATTTTTTATAAAAACATTGTTGACTTGTACGCTGTTTTCATTAAATTTATGACTGAACAGTCAGTCATAAATGAGGTAAGTATGTCAAAAACTGAAAAATTATATGATAAAGAGAAAAAGAGAATTAATATAATGCAGGCAGCCCTGAAGATATTTTCAAGGAAGGGATACAGTCCCGCTGCCGTTGATGAAGTGGTCCGGGAAGCAGGTATAGCAAAAGGAACACTTTATTTATATTTTCAGGATAAGGAAGACCTTTTTTTCAGCACGATAATGTACGTTTTTGACAATTTAGCCTCTAACATGGAGAGTAATATAAATGAGAGTGCAAATCCTCTTGAAATCCTGGAAAGCCTGGCTTTCTGTCAGCTCCAATTCTTCTCACAGAACAGGGATTTTTTCGGAATATTTCAAACCGTGTTAAATGAAAACCTGTTAAGCACCCATAAAAAAATGTTCAATGAAATATTAAAGAAGAAGATGGGACTTTTAGATTATGAAAGTAAAATAGTGGACAGAGGGAAAAGAGAGGGTTTTATTCGAAAAGATATTGAGACGCAGGATATCGTAATCAGTTTTGACGGTATGGTGGGAAATACTATCAAGCTGATGGGCTGTTCGGGGGATCCCGTTGCTGCTGTCAATGTTGAGAACAGGGTAAAATCAATCATGAAAATTCTGCTGCAGGGTGTGGCAGATAAAAAGGGATGGGCGTAATGAGGAAGGGTAAAAAAGGGATTATATTTGTTTTCATGTTTTTACTCGCGTTAAATTCCGGATGGGCTGAAACTATGAGGCTCACTCTTGAGGAGGCAATCGGGCTGGGGCTTCAAAACAGCAGCACCTTAAAATCAAAGAAGCTTGCCGTTTTTTCCGCGCAGGCCGGTGTGCGGTCCGCAAAGTCCTCCTATTATCCGGGCGTTTCAGTGAGCACAAGCTATACGCATATTTTAATCATACCGGCGAGGTACCGAGTTAGCTCGGATCCTATATCGCTTTCCGCTGATGTAAGCCAGACAATTTATACATTCGGGAAGATAAAGAACGTGGTACGGAAATCGGAAGAGAACGTAAAAGCGGCTGAAATGGATTTTGAGGAGGAGATGAGGAATCTCATAGTCGATATAAAGCGGGGGTTTTACGGTTATATTCTGGCAGGGGAAGTCCTGAGAGTGCAGGAGGAAACACTCACATATAAAGAGGAGGCGCTGGAAGTCGCGCGGAAGCGCTATGACGCAGGGCTCAGCCCTGACTATGAAGTTTTGAGCGCCGAGTCTGATGTGGAAAATTTTAAACCGTATATTATTTCCGCGAGAAATCAGGTTGAGTTTGCGCTTCTTGCCGTAAAAAACCTCATGGGCATCGAGGAAGAGGGGGCGGATTTTGATATAGAGCTCATCGGCACTCTTGAACCGGAGTACTACAGCTTTCAAAAAGAAACTCTGATGAAGCAGGCGCTTACATATAAATATGACGTGTCCCAGTATAAATTAAACATTACACTTATGGAAATTCAAAAAATCATAACTGACAGCCAGAACAAGCCGACAGTTACCGGATTTGCGAATTATACACTTGATAGCGGTTACGATAAATCTATAGGAGATCCAAAGTACTTGGGTAAAGACTCCTGGGAGGGCGTTCTCTCTCTTGGAATAAGTGTTCAAATGCCCCTTTCCGCGCTCTTTCCCTGGAGCAGTGAAAACGCCGATTCAAAAAAAAGTGCCCTGGATGTGGAACAGCTGAAGGCTGGTTTGAATGCAGTTGAAAGCGGGATCAGGCTGAATATTGAGAATATTCTTTTAAGGCTCGAAGAGGAAAAGGCAAAAATTGCCTCGGGCAGCAAGGGAGTAGAGCTCGCGCAGAGGCTGTATAAATCTTCAAAGGATAGATACGCAAGCGGGCTCATTTCAAGTATGGAATTTAAGGATTCCCAGATC
>DAOVJS010000236.1 GCA_030673105.1 Spirochaetota bacterium | reverse complement strand
ACTTTCGGCCAGAGCAGCGAAGGATGCGGTTAAAATTGTTTTGCCTGTCCCGCCTTTTCCGCTAATTACTGTTATTTGTTTCATAGCTTGTCTTTAATAATGTGCTGTACAGGTTTTTAAACCGGTCTTTGAATCCAGGGATATTACCCACAATAGGCAGTCCCCTGGAATAAAGAACGGCAATCTCCCTGCTGAAAGGTATTTTCATTAAAATTGGTATGTTTTCATTCTCACAGTATTCTTCTATCTTCTTATCTCCGCTTCCAGACCGGTTAATTATAACCCCGCAAAGGATATTCAACTTTCTCATCACCTCAACCGCAAGTATCAAATCGTTTAAACCAAAGGGTGTGGGTTCAGTTACCAGTATACAGAAATCGCTCCCTTTAACAGATTCGATCACCGGGCAGGAAGTTCCCGGAGGGGCATCGATGATTACTGTCCCTGCAGGATTTTTTCTATTTGAAACTTTTTTCCCCGTAACAGCAACTTTTGTATTTACCACAGGTTTGATATATTCCTTAACCTGCCTGATTAAGGGAGGTGACATTATCTCGCCTATAGAAAGCTTGCCATGTACAAACTGAATGTCCCCTGCGTAACCGGATTCTATCACGCCAATCGCCCTGTTTACTTCATGTATAGCATCCTGCGGGCAGAGTAGAGTACAGGCACCGCAGCCGTGGCAGAGATGATGGAAAATTAGTACACTTCCTTTTCCCTCTCCGGTGCCCTTCAGAACCGCTATGGCATTATACGCGCAAACCTCCCCGCACCTGCCGCAATAATCACACCTCTCTTCATCAACCTGAGGTACAGGAATATATGCTTCCTTTTTTTCCTGTATATCCGGCTTTAAAAAAAGGTGCGCGTCAGGCTCTTCCACATCGCAATCCAGAAATTGAACATCCTCGAGAGACAACGCCAGATTTATAGCTACTGTAGTTTTACCGGTCCCGCCTTTTCCGCTTGCAACTGAAATAATCATCGAGTTCTATGGTGCTCCATTATAATGTTTCTTTACCCACGAACCATTTTAGAGCCGCATTTTGGACAGGTCATGTTATAACATGGAACACCAGCCTGATGCGGAATCTTTTCTCCGCAACCCGGACATACACACTCACCGGCAGGTCCGGCACCGGCCCGATTACCTCCTAACCTGCCTTTTCCTCCGCCCTGTCCCATTCCCTTTCCCCTGCCCGATCCTGGCCCCTGGCCCGATGGTCCTGTTCCATTTCCAAATGGCATATCCGTTAACCTCCCGGCATGTTAGAATGAGAATCCACACTCGGTCCTTCTGTTGAGTCCAATTTTCCTTCTTTATAACTTTCAACAGCTTCTCTTACTGTCCCGGATGCACCTAAAAAAATCTCAATTCCGGCTTCATTTAAAGTCTGAAACGCATTCGGACCCACATTTCCGGTTAAAACCGCTTTTACACCTTTGGATGACATGAGCTGTCCGGATTGAATCCCCGCGCCACCCCTAGCCTGAGAAGATGAATTCTCGACAGCCTCAAATTCCAATGTATCGGAATCAATAATTAAAAAATAATTACACCTTCCAAAGCGAGGATCGACTGGTGAATCTAAATTATCCCCCTGTGACGTTACGGCTATATTCATACTATAACCCCCTATCCTTAAACATAATTAAATATTCGCGCATTCTCCAGGCGTGCCTGGCTTGAATCTTTGACCGTCAGACCCGGGCGGTGTACTCCGGCTGACTGCTTGCTTCAATCTTCATTTTCTGAATGCGTGCATTCAGTTTTGTCCAATCCATACCCTTTTCCGGCCCCCGGCTTACAGAGGCTCTCTCCGCCTTCAAGTGTCCCATCAATTATCTTACCGATTACATCATCAATTTTACCACTCACTCCAACTACCATCTCGATTTCCGAAAGGTTAAACAGCTCTTCTGCTCTACGACCCATCCCTCCGGCAATGATACAGTTTACACCTTTTTCCCGTAAAAATTCGGGGATAAAACCCGGCTCGTGCCCTGGGTTTTTGATAATCTCTTTCTCAGCGGCTCTGCCATCTTCAAAATCCACAATTGTAAATTCAGGACACCTGCCGAAATGAGCAGATACATAATCTCCATCAGTAGAAATTGCAACTCTCACCATGTTTTCTCCTTATTCAAAAATTAATTACGTCGAGGCCATATTTTAAATAACGACCCATTCCTTTTCTAGAACTGACTCTTCCCCATCAATAGAAAGACATAAATCCTTCGAAATACTCAACTCCCTCTCAAACTCCGAATGTTATTGCCCGCATTCACTTTACTGGTCTTTTTTTTCTGCAAGCTTTTCAAGTTCCTTAAGACGATCATTAATTCCGTTAAGGTTTTCCTGAATAGCCTGGGCCTGATTTTTCAGCATTTCAGCCTCCTGCTGCGGAGTTACTTCCGGAGAGTAAGGGTAGCGAGTGTCCTGAAATACTCCGCCACTTTGAACAGGATAATTCATCCCGGTCCTCATCCATCCCGGAAGACCTGTAGCATAGTACATATTTCTCCATCCTCTGCCACCACCTCCTCTGCCACCTCCTCCGCCAAAGGCACCTCTCCCCGGCATTGGATTTTGAAAACCCGGCACAGGATATCCCGCGCAATAGCCCGCGGCCCTGCCTGTCATTGGCCCCATACCTCCCGGGCCTGTTCCGTCACCATACGGCATAATAACACCTCCATTATTTTATAAATTTTTTTAAAGCATATTTTCATAAATCTCCGGTTGCTGTATTTCAGCACCTACTGTTAATAATGAAATCCATTTTCATTAAAAATTAAAAAAATATATGT
>DAOVJS010000222.1 GCA_030673105.1 Spirochaetota bacterium | reverse complement strand
TCAAAAGTCGTTTCGTGTTAAGTTGTTATTGTGTTTATAGTGTAGTGAAAGAAAAGGAAACGCCTAAGAAGGTTTTAAAGAAGAATGCGAAAAAAGAAAAGGGTAATGTATCTAAAAAGTGACGTTACGTTTCTGATAAAATATAATATAATTGACGTGACATTTCTGATAAAATATAATGCATTAAACATACAATCTATATTATGGGACAGCTTAATTCTGCTGAGGACGCAGATGTGAATATTCATGGGAATAATGCTCTATAAACTGTTACTACGCAAGAGGAGGCTGATATGCCTGTTCAGAGCAGAATCGGATGCTCCACGAACTGTTACCACGGTTTTGAACTTGAAACCGCGTTGAAAGGCATTGCAGAGGCCGGATTCGAATACGTCGAGATTACGGCGGTCAAGGACTACACTGAACATGTTAGGCCTGAATGTATGACGCCGGAGGATATCAGGGCCTTCATAAAACTGCTGAAAAATTATGAATTAACTCCGTTAAGCATCAGCGGTCACTCCGACCTGACCAGTAAGGAAGGCATTGAACTGTTTCAAAGACGAATCGATTTTGCGCGGGAGATCGGTGTTGACATTGTAAATACCGGGCCAGGAGAAGTTGAAAGCAGGGACGGAAAGGAAAGGTTCTTCAATAATATTCACGGAATAGCCGAATATGCCGCCGGGCGGGAAGTTACGATTGCTCTTGAAACTCATGGAGAACTGCTTGGAACGGGAAGGGCCAGTGCAGAGGTTATAAAAAAAATTGGCTCACCATGGGTCCGTATCAACTACGATACCGGCAACGTAATTTTTTACGGAGGGGTAAATCCAGAGAAAGATATTAAAGAAGCTTTACCCTTTATTGCCCATATTCATCTTAAAGATAAAATAGGCGGGATAAAAGTCTGGGATTTCCCCCCTCTGGGTACGGGAGAAGTCAATTTCCCGGTAATATTTGAAACCCTGTTAAAGGAGGGCTATTCAGGCCCCATAAGTGTAGAAATAGAAGTTACAGGCAAAGGTATTATCCCGGCCTGGCTAGTTTCTGATGAAATGGGAGAGATCGTATCTGAAAAAAAGGAGCTTGAAGGACCCGGCATTGTCGATAAAGCTCTGAACATGTCCATGCAGTATATTAAGAAGCTGATGGATATACCCGTAAAATGATTCAAGAGTTGATAGTTACCGTATGCAATACTAAAAAATATTTGTTGACAATTTAAAGGAAAAATATACAATAGTACGCATTAACATAATTTAAGGAGGAGATTATGGAAGAAAAAATTTTCGAAAAAAAAATGACCAGGAGAAATTTCATTAAAAAATCAGCGCATACAGGTATCGGTGTGGGACTTGGACTCACTGCGCTGGGAAAAATTATTGTTCATGCTAGTGAACCAACTGAAGAGGTCGAGCTGGCACCAATAACATTTATAACACCAAGAGGAACCCTTGATGTTATGGACGATTACAACCTGTGGGTTCCCATTCATATGGGGTATTTCAAAGACCTGGGACTGGATGTGACCATGGAACCCGGTCCAGGGGACGCATTCGCATGCACAAAGTTTGTGGATCAGAACCAGGCTGATGTCGGATATCCATCCCCGGGTATATTAACTTCCAGCATCGATACCGGTATGAGCGTTATCCTGGCATACGAAATGATGATCGGATCTGTCTGGCATATCGCGGTGCGTGAAGACAGCCCGATGAAGAGCCCAAAAGAGCTTGCCGGGAAAACAATATCCATAGGATGGGCCGGATGGCAGGTTATTATGGATCCTCTTCTGGTTGAACTTGGTATTGATCCCTCAAGCGTTGAATATGCCGTTGCAGGTCCGCAGTGGGGTCAGATGGTAGACCAGGGCAAGGCTGACGCCGCTCTTTGCTGGCTCGCCCTGGATGTTCAGTGGAATGCTGTCGGGCTCAGGTTAAAGTACTTCAGGGGAACGGATTTCTCAATAATGCCTTCAAACGGCTATGCAGTGAGAAAATCAGACCTTACAAACCCGGCCAAAAGGGACGCGCTCGTTAAATTTTTCAAGGGTTCTTCAATGGGGCTGCACTTCGGCCGTACCAATCCGCAGGCCGCGGCCCAGATCGTCTACGACAGGTTTCCAGCGGTAAGAGAGCAGATGACTCCTGAAATAGCGCTTGAGTCCATGAGACAGCTCGCATACTCCTACGTTGAAGGTGAGAGACGGGGCCTGGGATACGGCGCCTTTGTGCCTGAAGGATGGGAAAAATTCCTGAAAATTATCTCTGATCTTGGTCAAACACAAAGGCTCCTGTCGGTTGATGAAACAATAACAAGTGAATTAATAGCAGAGGCAAATGACTTTAACAAAAAGCAGGTTGAAAGAGACGCAAAGGCATTTGAGCTGAACAACACCTGGAAGAATATAAAAACTCAGGGTCCTTTTTTCTAAGAATTGGGCAGCTACCAGTATAGAGCACAATTTTTGTACCAAAACTTTAAACAGTAAATTTAACGGCCGCAGGTAATGGATAATGGCTCTATGAAAAAATATAGAGCCATTATTCGAATTTATGGTTAAACTCATTGGAAAATAATTGAGGTTGTTTCACAACCTCTTATTAGGCTGTCCCATACATACAAATTATACATTTGATGCTATAAATTACACAGGATTCTGTCCCTAAAGAGCAATTTTATATGTTAAGGGACAGCCTGAATTACTTATGGAGCTGACATGAAAGATGTAATAGTTGTTGACAAAGTCTCGAAAGTGTATGCCAGTGAAAGGGGGCCTGTACACGCCCTTGATAAATTTTCAATGAAAGTGGAAGAGGGTAATTTTGTGGCGATAGTCGGTCCAAGCGGCTGCGGGAAAACGACCCTTCTCTGGGGCCTCACAGGCCTGCACCCGAACACGGCCGGAAAGGCATACATCCTGGGCAAGGAGGTGGATAAGCCAAGGAGAGATGTAGGCATAATATTTCAGCAGGCGAATCTTCTCCCATGGAGAAACCTTCTACAGAACATCTATTTTCCTCTTGAGATTATGAAAGAGGATGTTAAACAATATGAGGAAAGGATAAAATATTTACTTGAAACCGTAGACCTTGCCGGATTTGAAAAACACTACCCGAGGGAGCTGTCCGGCGGTATGCAGCAGAGGGCTTCAATTGTGAGGGCACTTTCCTACGACCCAAAAGTTCTTTTGATGGATGAACCTTTTGGCGCGCTGGATGCCTATACCAGAGATGAAATGGATACTCTACTGCTGGATATATGGAAGAAGATGAAAAAGACAATTGCCTTTGTGACACACAGGATCGAGGAGGCAGTGTATCTTGCGAACAGGGTGTACGTAATGACTCCGAGGCCCGGCGCCAATTCCGCGGTGTTTGATATTGACCTGCCCAGGCCCCGCCCGGAGGGGATTACCATAGACCGGAAATTC
>DAOVJS010000189.1 GCA_030673105.1 Spirochaetota bacterium | reverse complement strand
AGGAATTGTAGATTGCTTTATCCCTGGATTATAAGCAATTCAGGCTGTCCCTTAACAAATAAAATGGCTCTTTAGACACAATGCACTGTGTAATATATAGCATCATAATTATAACCCGTATGTATGGGACAGCCTAATATTAGGTTGTGAGACAACCTCAATTATTGGCTGGGTCTCGTAAAGTAAGTGTGATTACCTGCCTATTTATAGCAGTAAACACCATGAAATACTTCTTCGGCAGGACCTGTGAGAAAGACCCTGTTATTGTTTTCATTCCATTCTATATGAAGCGTACCGCCGGGGAGATGAACATTTACTGACCTGTCAGTAAGGTTTCCAAGGACACCCGCGACAACACCGGCACAGGCCCCTGTTCCGCATGCAAGAGTCTCACCGGACCCTCTTTCCCAGACTCTCATCTTTACGGTGTTTCTATCGATAATCTGTATGAAATCTACATTAGTTTTACACGGAAAGATCTTATCTTTTTCAAGATTCGGGCCGCCAATTAGCACGTGCCTGTCGGTTATTTCATCCATAAAGATGACGAAGTGAGGATTACCCATGCTGACGGCAGTTCCCCTGTATCCCATGACTTCCACATCCACAACCGGATTGGTTTCGAATCCGATTGGAATATCCTTTCCGTTAAGCACCGGTTCACCCATGTCTACCGTGAGCGTCTTTACCTTTCCCCCCCGGTCCTTTTCTCCAATCTCAAGGGTTTTAATACCGGCCATTGTTTCAATAGAAAAAGTTTTCTTTTTCAGATACCCGTAGTCAAATAGATATTTCCCGACACACCTTATCGCGTTTCCGCACATTTCGGCTTCACTCCCGTCCGCGTTGAACATTCTCATTCTAAAGTCGGCCCTGTCACTTGTCATAATCAGCACAAGGCCGTCCCCTCCCACGCCAAAATGCCTGGAAGAAATACGGTGTGAAAGCTCATTGAAATCAACTTCATAATTTTGACTGAGCATATCGATGTATATATAATCATTTCCCGCTCCATGCATCTTGATAAACTTGATGTCCATATAAAAACCTCTAAAAAAAATTTACCCGAATATCATATTGATCTGAAAAATGGGCAGCATAATTGCCAGCACAACAAATCCAACAAAAACACCGATAATTAAAAGCACCGCCGGCTCAAGCAGAGAAGTGAGGGTTTTTACTTTTTCTTCAATTTCAATTTCCGCGTTGTATCCAATTTTCTCCAGTATGTCAGGTACTCTATCACCAGCCTCACCCGCATGGATCATGCCGAGAATAGATGCGTTAAAAACAGATCCTGTCGACAGGGCGCGGGACAGTTTTTCACCTTTTTGGACCTGTTCAATTGCGTGATTTATTACATCCCTGAAAATCATATTTTTAAAAATTCCGAGGGTATTTTCGAGGGACTCGATAATTCCTACACCGTTGGAAAGCATCAGGCTCATTGTGTAGGAAAAGCGCACCTGGAAAGTGCTCAGTGCAAGCATCTTCATGACCGGCAGTTTTAAAACCATTGAGTCGAAATACATCTTGCCTCGCTGGCTCCTGTATATTCTATTAAAAATAAAACCAAGGAGTAAGATAAAGAGAAGGATTGCCCACCAGCCCGAAGAGACTGCCTTTGAAAGACCTATGAGAATGCGGGTGGGGAGCGGAAGAACCTGCCCGAATTCAACGAAGAGTTTGGCAAATGTAGGGATTATAAAAGAAATAAGGAAAACAATAACGATAATCGCGAAGACAAGCATTAGAGATGGATATGTCAACGCCCCCCTGAGTTTGCTCATGAGGGCCTGATTTTTCTCATACATCGTTGAGAGTCTTTCAAATACCACATCTAACTTACCGGACACCTCTCCCGCGTGCAGGGTGCTTACATACATTTTATCGAAGTAATCCGGGTAATCTGAAAATGCCCTTGAGACACTCTTTCCCTCTTTTATTTTTTCTTTTATCTCGATCATCATTTTCTTTATGTCTCTGTCTTCGGTCTGGTCAATTACACCTTCGATCGCACTGTCTACAGGAAGTGACGCGCTAAGGAGGAAAGAAAGCTGCCGGGTTATTGATGTTAAAGTAGTACGTTTTCGGGAGAGCGAGAGGGAGAGGTTTAGTTTTCTTTTTACTCTTGCTGCTTCATGGATCTCCTGCAGATAAATGCCCTGACTTTTAAGCTTGTCTCTTGCTGCGGCAGCTGTTGAGGCGTCAATTATACCCCTGACATTTTTACTTTTTCGATTTATTCCTCTGTATTCATATATTGCCATTAATCTCTAATTACCCGAAATACTTCATCAAGTGATGTTATACCCTGAATTATTTTTTCTATGCCGTCATCAAGCATTGTTTTCATTCCTGAGTCGACACATTTTTTACGTATAAACGACGCGTCACGCTTTTCAATGATCATTTTCCTGACTCTGTCATCGACCTTGATCATCTCAAATATTCCCATTCGATCAAAAAATCCTGTATTCTGACATTTCGGACACCCGGCAGGCGCGTATATGGTTTTACCTTCAAATTGCCGCGGGTCCAGACCTTCACTGCGTAATATTTCTTTATCGATTTTTTGAGGGACCTTACACTGCTGACACAAAACCCTGACGAGTCTCTGGGATAGAAATCCGATTACAGTAGATGCTATGAGGTACTGCTCAATACCCATGTCAATTAACCTTACGACTCCGCTCGCAGCATCGTTTGTATGGAGGGTTGAAAAGACTATGTGGCCGGTCATGGCTGCCTGGGTAGCAATTTCTGCTGTTTCTCTGTCCCTGATTTCCCCAACCATGATTACCTCAGGGTCCTGCCTCAAAATAGACCGGAGCCCGCTGGCAAAGGTAAGGTTGATTTTAGGATTTACCTGTATCTGGCTTATTCCCTTGATCCTGTACTCAACCGGGTCTTCAATTGTTATTATGTTTTTTTCCGAGGAGTTAATCTCCTTGATACCGGCATAAAGAGTGGTGGTTTTCCCGCTTCCGGTTGGTCCTGAAACAAGGACTATTCCATGGGGTACTTTAATAATATCCTTGAAATCATTTAAAAGTTCCTCATCCATGCCGAGTTTGGAAAGATTATACCTCTTTTCATCCTTGACAAGGAGCCTCAGTACAGCTCGCTCACCAACAACAGAAGGTATTGTAGAAACCCTGATATCAACATCTGTCGTTCCATATTTTACATTGATTCGACCATCCTGGGGAAGCCTGTTTTCAGCAATATTCAGATGGGCCATAATTTTTATACGGGATATGATCGCCTGCTGGTACCTTTTCGGAGGTGAAAGCACATTGTACAGGATACCGTCAACTCTCTGTCTCACTGTAATGCCTTCTTCCGATGGTTCTATGTGTATGTCACTGGCCCTCTCCTTCAGAGCTTCAGTTATTATAAGGTTTACGAGCTTGATAATAGGGGCTTCGTTTGCAAGGTCAAGAACATCCTCACCTGTATCAGTCACCTCTCCGATGATCTGGATATTCCCGTCTTCCTTTAGCCCCTCAATCACTTCGTCCGCGCTTTCGCCGTCTTCACCTGTAAGGGCGTCCGAGAGCTTCAGGATATCGAGTTTTTTTGCCAGCACCAGCTTGACATTCTTTTTGATAAAGGTCTTAATATTTTCGATTACCTCAAATTGAAAGGGATCGTTAATCGCGATTTCAGAATTTGTCTCAGTCTCATTAAGTATTACGACGTTGTATTTTTTTATGAATGGCCGCGGAAGATTGGTAGAGAGGATCGCGCTGGAGCTGATTAGAAGATCTTCCCTGTACTCTATGCCGAGCTGATATGATAAAAAACGTAACTGCTCATCTTCAGTGATTAAATTTCTCTGTAGAAGAAATTCCCCGAGCGTGTTTTTTGTATTTTTTTGAGCGATTAATATGCTGTCGAGTTCTTCCGGTGTGATTTTCTTCAGCTTGATCAGTATCTCACCGTACTTTAGTCCCAGATATTTTTTATTGACAGGTTTTTGTTCAGGCATTTAGATTTTTACTTTCTTTTTTTACGTTTTTTATCTTTATCCATATTTTCGAAAGCTTCCTGGTCAACCCTCTTCTGTTCTGTCACTGTTTCAATTTCCGTGTCAGCGGTTAGTATGTGAGGCGTAATGAAAATCAGCAGGTTGGTGCGCAGCCTCTGTTTGGTCCGTTTCCGGAAAAGCAGCCCCAGCAGTGGAATATCACCAAGGAGCGGTACCTTTTGCTCTATAGTTACCATATCGTCTCTGATCAGCCCTCCGAGGACAATGGTTCTTTCATTCTTAACAGTGACCCTTGAATTGATTTCTCTATTGTATACTGACGGGTTTTCAAAAGCGGATGTTCCTTCAACGATCTTTTTTACCTCCTGTTTTATATCCAGCGTGATATACCCGTTTTTATTGATGTGCGGTGTGATCTTGAGTGAAATTCCGATGTCCTTATAATCATAGGTCTGAATAACATTACTGTTTTCATCTACCCTCGAGCTTGTCAGAAAAGCTATCTGTTCGCCGACGTTTATTGTCGCTTCATAGTTATCAATGGTCACAATCTGAGGGGTAGAGAGAATCTTAAAGTTAGTATTCGATTTTT
>DAOVJS010000224.1 GCA_030673105.1 Spirochaetota bacterium | reverse complement strand
TCCCTGGTTGCAACGCCGTAAAATGATTGCATATATTTTTTACTCAGGTCAATGCCAAGATGCTCTGCCACAATATTGTAGGATTTGTAGTGGAAGTCCTCTGTGTCCGCGAGCAATCCGTCGAGATCAAAAAAAACAGCCTCTATAGTTTTCAAAGAATGGTCCTTAAAATAATAGAAAAATTTTTAGATATTTAATCTTTATAGCTCCCAAACATAACGAGGGAAAAAATAACCCATGTAATTGATGGGGGGATGAATTGATTTAAGTTTCTTTAAATAATTATCTCTTGGAGAACTGGAACTTCTTCCGGGCTTTCGGCCTTCCGCTTTTTTTTCGTTCAACCATCCTTGAGTCCCGGGTGAGAAATCCGCTTTTGTGAAGCGATAATCTGGAATCCGGGTCGATCTCTACAAGAGCCCTTGCAATCCCGTGAAGCACTGCCCCGGCCTGCCCTGATAAACCACTGCCTTTTACGGCAATTTTAAAGTCCCATTTTCCATTATTGTCAGTTGTTTCAATCGGCTGGTTTATCCGAAAAACATCATTGTCTGTCTTAAAATAATCTTCCGGAGTTTTACCGTTTATCGTTATTTTTCCCGCTCCCTTTTTTACCAGTACCTTCGCGATCGCTGTTTTTCTTCGGCCTGTAGCGGAACTCCAATTATCTGGCACGTATATCCTCCGATTAATTGTCTTTCCCCCCGGTGATAGCACGGGGTGTAAACAACTGATATTTCAAAAATAGACACCTGAATGGTCAACCACTCAGGGTAGTTTAAATATTTCAGGTCTTTGAGCTTGGTGCGGATGATTTTCACCAGCATAGATCTTTACATGTAATAGCTGTTTTCTTCCAAGCCTGTTGTGCGGCAGCATGCCTTTTATGGCATTCCTGATAGCAAATGCCGGGTCTTTTTTCATGACATCAAGGAAAGTTTTTTCTTTTATTCCACCCGGATAGCCTGAATGTCTGTAATATTTTTTTTGAATGGCCTTATTGCCTGTTAACCTTACTTTATCCGCGTTAATAATAATTACATTATCACCCATATCCATAAAAGGGGTGTAGTTTGGTTTATGTTTACCCCTCAGAATAGCTGCCACTCTGCTTGCGACTCTACCAAGTACCCTGTCCCTTACGTCAATCAGGTACCAATCTTTTGTTATTTCATCTTTCTTATCGATATGGGTCTTCATTTTTGTACCCCGGGTTTAGGCTGTAAGATAGTAAAGAGAGGGGTATTCGTCAAGGAAAAGCTTTCCATGTGTCATTGACGTTTAATTTTAATAACTATACTATTAAACTGTGAAAATTACCGAAATTAAAAGACAGAAAAAGAACAGAAACAGGGTTTCAATTTTTATTGACGGGAAATACGGCTTTTCGTTAGATTACAGTACTCTTGCCCGTTCTAATCTCAATATTGGAGATGAAGTTACAGATGAAGAGAAAGAAAAACTCATTGCAAAGGATGAGTTTTCAAGAACACGTGATTACGCCTACACTCTTCTATCATACAGAGACAGATCTGAATATGAACTTAAAAGAAGGCTCTTTGAAAAGGGATTTCATTCAGAAGTAATAAGAGAAGTGCTGGCTTTTCTGAAAGACCGGGGCTTTGTGGACGATCGAAGTTTTGTGAATAAATGGGTTGATAATATTATCATGAGCAGGCCCATGGGAAGAATGAAGGTGGTGTACGAGCTGAGGCAGAAGAGGGTAAATGAGGATATTATTGAGGAAGTATGTGATGAAAAGCTAGGTTTTGATACTGAAACTATTCTTGCCAGAAAGGCTGCGGAAAAAAGGATTAATGTTCTGACAGGCTATCCACAGGACATAATTAGAAAGAGACTCCACACCTTTCTGCGGAATCGCGGATTTGATTTTGAAATTATCAGAGAACTAATGAAGGAGTATTTCATTGATGACATCGGGTGAATTCAGACGGTTGTTCCTGGATTTTTTCAGAGAAAAAGGGCATGAAGAGGTACCAAGTTCAAAGGTTGTACCTGCGGACGACTCCACTCTTTTATTTACCAACGCGGGAATGAACCAGTTTAAAGATATCTTTCTTGGGCTGGAAAAACCGGATTTTACCAGAGCGGCGTCGGTCCAGAAGTGTATAAGGGCGAGCGGTAAACATAACGATCTCGAGGATGTCGGTAAAGACGGCAGGCATCACACCTTCTTTGAGATGCTGGGAAACTGGTCATTCGGAGATTACTATAAAAAAGAAGCCATCCGTTGGTCATGGGAGTTCGTTACAGAAAAAATGGGTCTTCCTGATGATAATCTATGGATAAGTGTTTATAAGGATGACCGGGAGGCCTATGATATATGGGCGGATGATATAAAAGTAGATAAAAAAAGGATCATTAAGCTTGGGGACATTGACACAGGGGATGAGGAAAACTTCTGGAGCATGGGAGAAACAGGTCCATGCGGGCCATGTTCTGAAATCCATTACGATTACAGCCCTTCGAAAGTTAAGGACTTTTTAAAAGCCGGTGAAAGTGGTGAAATCATAGAACTGTGGAACCTCGTATTTATGGAGTTTAACAGGGAGCCTGATGGAAGCTTCACACCTCTGCCCGCCAAACATATTGATACGGGGATGGGGCTTGAGCGGGCGGTTTCCGTTATACAGGGAGTGAGCTCGAACTATGAGACAGACCTATTCATCCCGCTGATAAAAAGACTGGAAGAAATCTCAGGGGTTTCCGCGGGCAGCCTGAAACACCTTGTGTCCTTCCAGGTAATAGCGGATCATATCAGGAGCCTGGCATTCGCCATTGCCGACGGGGCTGTGCCATCCAATGAAGGGAGAGGCTATGTATTGAGGAGAATTCTCAGACGTGCTGTAAGACATGGTAAGCTGCTCGGCTTGAACGAGCCGTTTTTACATTTACTCATCAATCCGGTCGTTGATCTGATGGGTAATTCATACAGAGAGCTCGTTGAGCGGAAAAAGGTTATTCATACAGTAATATTAAATGAAGAAGAGCTTTTTTCAAAAACCCTCGACAGAGGACTTGATGAGTTCGGAAAAGTGGTACGTAAATTGAAAAAGGAAGGAAGCAGAGTTTTTCCGGGAAAGGAGGCATTTTTCCTTCACGATACATATGGTTTTCCTCTGGATTTAACCGAGATAATGGCAACGGAAGAAGAACTGTCAGTGGACCGAACGGGCTTTGAAGAAG
>DAOVJS010000038.1 GCA_030673105.1 Spirochaetota bacterium | reverse complement strand
CCCTTAACATGTAAAATGGCTCTTTAGGTACAGAATTCTGTGTAATTCATAGCATCAAATGTGTAATCTGTATGTATGGGACAGCCTAATAAGAGGTTGTGAGACAGCCTCAATTATATTCGAACTAAAAGTTGCTGGTTATTATGATAGAGGAAAAGTGTATCAAGCTTTGGACTACGCACAGAGTTTTTCTTATCCGAATTTTTGGGTTTTAAAGAAAATTTGACATAAAAAACTCATTATGATATTATTCTTTATTCTTGTATAAAAAGGAATTCACTATTTTTCTTTAAGGAGAAGCAAATGCACAGATTTATAAAATGTATAATCTTATTTGCAGTCAGCGTGGCATTGCTCTCAAATTGTGCGACTACAAGCATGCGAGCTCCTGATCAAA
Organism: Spirochaetota bacterium; assembly: GCA_030673105.1. Lineage (GTDB taxonomy): Bacteria > Spirochaetota > B62-G9 > B62-G9 > DRHN01 > DRHN01. Next base: position 14,150 of record DAOVJS010000038.1, on the reverse strand, counting down.
AGCCGGTAATCACAAGCAAACCCGATAAAGCCACACTCGTGATTTTTCGTGATACAAAATTTGGTGGAGCTACTGTTTTTTGGACTTACCTCGATGGAAAATTGATTGGTGAAACCAAGGGTAATACCTTTTTCATTACCGAGGTAGAACCGGGTCCACATTATCTTTTCGTAGTCACCGAGAATACGGTGGGGGGACATATCAACTTCGAAGCGGGAAGAACGTACTCTCTTCACCAGGGGATTACCATGGGCATGTGGCGTACCCGGTCTACCGGATTTTATCCGATGACTCGGGAGGAAGCGGTAGATGCGATGACCCGGTGCCAATACCTGGAGTATGATCCCAGTATGGGTGGCGAAGATATGGATCCGCAAGAATACGAGCAAGCGGTTCGCGACTATGAAATTGAAGTTAAGGAAAATCCCGAAGGATTTAGAGAATTGCTTGAATATAAGGGATACTAATATTACGGGAATAAGATATTTTTAATCCCTGTTTTGCCTTGATCAAGCCCACTTCTTCAGGATCTTGAAATCGTATCCTAATCCGGCCTCTTTGTTGGCCAACGAAGTTATTTCACTAAACCAACATCTACGTTTTTTACGGAGATGTATAGAATAAAGAATCTAACAGTCTGTATCCTGATTTTTAAAAAAGTTTATTTTTCGGTTTTTCTTTAGCCTGTATATTGCCGTTTTTATTGTCATCTATTGCTATCAATTAAAGCCGCATTAATTAATTACCTGCCTTAAAAATTCTGAGCAAAATTCTGAGCAATTTGAAAGTAAAAAGCAGGTAAATGAAGGCAATTGTATACAAATAAGTGTTGACACTTATATCTCTAAATTAGTAAGATATATAAAGTTAGACAAATACAGGCAAAGGTAGGGAAAATTATACTCTACCTTTAAGGGTGAGGCACTGTTACATATTTGTTATAAGAACCCTTGCCTTTTTTAAGGTAAAGGGTTTTTTTTAGGGATCTGTGAGCAATGGCGGGGTGTGTACCGAAGGCGGATGCTGAAACAATCCCTGGAATATAATTCGCAAAGTAAAACGGCGGAATCTTTAGAACAAAAGGTAAAATTTCGAAATGAAGATATTCGATACATATAAAACAGGGCTGTTGATTGTATATGTTCTGTTTTTCCTATATCTGCCCCTCTTCGGCGGAACCGGGGTAGATTCCAGGGGCGTCAGGGTTACGGTGCCCGATGAAAATGTAAGAATCGTCTCGCTTTCCCCCGGCGCCACGGAAACGCTTTATGTTCTCGGGTTAAGAGATGAGATTGTGGGGGTCTCGGATTTCTGTAATTAGCCTCCTGATTTTGTTACTCAAAAAACAAGAATTGGTGGATTTTCAACGCCCAATCTTGAAAAAGTACAGGCTGCATCTCCTCGTATTGTGATACTGACAACGCTCGTGCCTATCCACATAAAAAATCTGCTTGAAAGGCTCGGGATAGCAATTTTTGTTACAGAACCAAAAAGCTTTTCTCAGCTTTTAAACTTAATTAGACAATTTGGGAAGCTGTTCAACCGGGAAACAGAAGCGTATATGCTTATCAGCGATATGCAGGAAGAGGCGGGGAAGGTGACATACGCGGTGAAGACCAAAAGCCTCGCTCCTGTTAAGACCTTTATCGAGATTTATTATAATCCCTATTACGCGGCTGGCAGAAATACACTGCCGGGTGACCTTGTGACCATCGCGGGCGGAGAGGTGATCCCAAAAACAGGAAAAGATTATCCGCGTCTGAGTGAAGAAAGCATCCTGGCATTGAATCCGGAGGCCATAATACTTGGCCATAATATCGATTTAAATACATTCCTTGAAACACATGTAAATGTTGCAGGTGTTTACGCGATCCGTAATAATAAGATATTTACGCCCGATCCTGATGAATTTTTAAGGCCCGGACCGCGAGTCGTGAACTCGCTGAGAGAAATTGCCAGGTTTCTTCACCCTGAGGCTTTTTAGAGATCCTTTATGAAATTATTTCGAAAGAGCTATATAAGTTATCTTATTTTGTTTGTTGTTTTGTTTATGAGTTTTATGATTAGCATATCAGCCGGATCTGTTTCGGTTCCTTTTATCAACACTGTTAAGGTTCTGCTTGCTGAGTTATTTAGTTTAAACCTGAAAACAATCCCGGAAGTCCAGCATGACATAATCATTAAAATAAGAGTGCCGAGGGTGTTCCTCGGGATGATTGTCGGGGCCGGGCTTTCGATTTCCGGCCTTGTTTTTCAGGCTCTTTTGAAAAACCCTCTGGCAGATCCATACACTCTCGGTATTTCCGCCGGTGCCGCATTTGGAGCCGGTCTTGCTATTTTTCTATCATACGCTATTAACGCCTATTTTAAGACCTTGCTGCCGTTGTTTGCCTTTTTTGGGGCTATAGCCACAGTATTTCTTGTGTATTTTCTCGGCAGGACCAAAGGAAGGGTGCAGATACTGACGATAATTCTCTCCGGGGTTGTTGTCAGTTATCTCTTCTCTTCCGGGCTTGTGCTTATCATGTCCCTTCTGGGTGACAGGTCGCATGAAATAATCTACTGGTTAATGGGAAGCCTTGCCGGGTATCACAGACATTTAATAACAGCTGCTGCTGTAATTTTTATTTTCATAGTATTTACCTTTATATTTTTTCGTGACCTTGATCTCATGTCTCTTGGAGACGATCAGGCGAAAAGTCTCGGCGTAAACACTGAGTTAATCAGGTTGCTCCTCTTTTCTACTACATCGCTTATTACCGCGATCTCGGTTTCTCTCACCGGAACCATCGGGTTTGTTGGGCTTATAGTTCCTCATTCCATGAGAATGTTATTCGGCCCCGGGCATAAAAGGCTCATTCCGGCATCTGTTGTGGCGGGAGCATCTTTTTTACCCCTGTCCGATACACTCGCAAGGACTGTTCCATCCCTATTATTCCAGAGCGGAATGGAAGTTCCTGTCGGGGTTGTTACAGCGCTGTTTGGTTCTCCATTCTTTATATTTCTTTTAATTCGAGGTAAAAAGAGGTTATGGTTTTAGAAAACAGGAAAAAGGCGTTAGAAACGAGGAGTTTGAGTGTTTGCTATAATGGTACGCCTGTTCTGAAAGACATATCAATATCTATTGACCAGGGTGAATTTGTGTCTATTCTTGGCCCGAACGGATCGGGCAAGACCACATTTATAAAAGCACTCACAGGTATTATTAAGGATATAAAAGGAGAGGTGATGCTTTTTGGCAAGCCCGTCACGTCTTACAGGAGAAGGGAGTTTGCCAGATTTGTCTCTTTTTTACCCCAGGATCCCCCGGTTACCCTGCCTTTTCTGGTAAAGGATATTGTTATGATGGGCAGGTTTCCCTATATAAAGAGGTTTGAAATGGAAAAATCTCATGATATAGGGGCGGCAGACTACGCGATGGAGCTTATGGATATTCATCATCTTGCGAAAAGGCATTTGATGGAGCTTTCTGGAGGCGAGGTTAAACGCGTTTTCATTGCCCAGGCTGTGGCCCAGGAATCGAGCATTCTGTTTCTTGATGAGCCCACAGCCAATCTGGACATAAATTATCAGGTTGAAATATTCAAGATGTTAAAGAAATTTAATGAGGAAATGAATAAAACGATTGTTCTTATAACTCATGACATAAATCACGCGGCAAGGTTCGCGAAAAGAATAGTACTTTTAAACAAAGGTGTTATCGTTAAAACAGGTGATCCCGGAGAGGTTATCAATGTGAGGGACCTGAAATCGGTGTTTAATACCGAAGTAGTTATTGAATATGACAGAGAAAGAAAGCCATACATTCTTATTTAACTTTAGAGAGGAGGATGCTTCACCGTGGATAGAATAAAGGTTGAGTCTTTAAATGATGAAGAAATTGAAAAACGTGGAATCAGGAGCTGGGGAATATGGGAAAAAGAGCCATCGGAATTTGACTGGTCCTATACACAGACGGAGCACTGCTATATTATTAACGGTAGTGCTGAAATTGAGACGGAAGCCGGTTCGCTTGAGATTAAAGAGGGTGATTATGTTATTTTCCCCGTAGGGCTCAAGTGCAGGTGGAATGTGAAAGATAGAATAAAAAAGTACTATGATTTCAGATGAACTAAACAATCCCCTCAATAGTAAGGCGGAACGTATTATATTAATAGCATTCGCAGTAAATTTCAAAGTATGCCTGCGGGTGTAAGCAGGTGGGGCACTGTTTTGGAGCTTCAGGGCCCTCATGAACCCGGCCGCAGTTCCTGCATTTCCATTTTACCGTAGTATCTTTTTTAAACACTTTTCCATCTTCGATGTTCTTAATAAGGCTGTTGTACCGTTTTTCATGCCACACTTCAACCTCAGCCACACGTTGAAAAAGTTCGGCTATCTCTTTAAACCCCTCGGTTTCTGCCGTGTCTGCGAATCCCGGATAAATGGTTGTGTGTTCAGCATTTTCTCCGGCTGCGGCAGCTTTGAGATTATCAAGAGTCTGTCCTACTGTGCTGCCAGCAAAACCCGCGGGGTAGCCAGCCGTAATTTCTGCTTCGCCGCCTTCCAGGAACGAGAAAAACCTCTTTGCGTGCTCTTTCTCATTTTCAGCTGTTTCAAGAAACAGAGCGGCTATTTGCTCATACCCCTCTTTCTTTGCCTTTGATGCTGCAAAGGTGTATCTGTTGCGTGCCTGGGACTCTCCGGCAAATGCAGCCAGCAGATTTTTTTCAGTTTGTGTTCCTTTAATACTTTTCATAGTGTGCCCCCTGTTCATAAAGAATTTAACATTTGATTTAATTTAAATTTAAACAAAGAATACAAGTGCTTGAATTAATATAAACTTTTTAACGTGTTTCTTTCAGGCAGTTTTTGCAGGTACCTTTAAGGTATAAGTGTCTTTCACATATTCTATGCCCATCTACTGTTAGGCTGGTCAGATATGGTATTTCTACCTGAATATCATATACCATTCCGCAGTCATCGCATTTGAAATGAGCGTGTAACTGCATATTAGTGTCATATCGAACTTCATTTGCTTCGATTGTTAATCTCGTGACTATGCCGTTTTTTTTAAAGAGATTCAAGGTGTTATAGATTGTCGTCTTCGATAAAGTTGGTATTTCCTTTGCCAGCTCATTGTAGATCATATCAACAGTCGGATGGAATTCACCCCTATCGAGATATTCAAATATTCTTAATCTCTGGTAGGAGGGGTGAATCCCTTCATTTATCAGGTATTCTTTTAAGTATTCCATGGATGTATGCTCTTTAGTCATAATCAGTCAGTTTAAAAATCATTTAAATGATATTTCTGTAATCAGACCGAAATAACTTCTTTCACTTCCGGGATTTCTTCTTTCAGAATTCTTTCAATTCCCATTTTTAAGGTCATCTGGCTCATAGGGCAGCTCCCGCATGCGCCAGTCAGCTTTACCTTAACAACTCCATCCTCGCCTGCTTCGATCAGCTCAACGTCTCCACCATCTGCCCTGAGAGAAGGTCTAATTTTATTTAAAGCATTCTCAACCTTTTCTTTCATAACTCATCTCCTAATGTTGGGTTTATAATATATTATCGCTGTTATTGTCCCAAATTTGTAACCATTACAAGAACAATAACATTTATTACAATTTGTTTCAAGTGTTTTTTTACACCTCTTTTTTTTGAAGGGTTTACCTGTCAATGGCGCCGGTATATTCTTTCATTAGATTGTTTAATGTGACTGACTCAAGGTATTCCCGGAAATTGTTATTCAGGTCAACCCATACTCCTCTGGTAATACAAATTTTTGATCGTTTGCATGCTAATGGTTCATCCACACATTGAGAAATGGCGGTATCCCCATCGAGTAATAAAACAATATCTAAAAGATTAATATTCTCCGGGTCACGGGCAAGTAAAAATCCTCCTCCCCTTCCTTTAACGCTTTTAAGCAGACCCGCTGTACGCAATTTTGTAAAAATATTTTCAAGATAGCGAAGTGAAATATTTTCGCGTTTTGCAATTTCTTTTAAGAGAACAGGCTTACCGCTGTAGTGGACCGCAAGGTCAATAAGTGCCCTTAATGCGTATCTTGATTTTGTCGATATGGTCATTTTCCTGCATTAGTGCCTTTCGTTTTCATCGTTGAAAATCACATATACCTTTTTTATGTCCCACAATGGTTCCAGCCGTTCAACAATTTCTTCCCTGATATTATTTGCGAATGGATGATCACTGTCAAGGTTGACAGTGATCGTAATAATACCATCATCCAGATCGATTTTTTTTACAAAATTTACTTTTAAAACCTCTAACCCTGTAAGGGGATTTATCACACGCTTGAGACGCTTCTCTATTATATTTGTATCTGTCGACTTTTTCTCTTTTAGCAACCCCATTTTATGTTCATAATTTTCGATAGCTGTTCTCAATGCGTCTACTGCAAGAACCGCGCAGTGCACTTTAGCAGGCGGTAATCCTCCAAGAGTTTCAGAGGCTTTTTTCCATGTCAACTTCTTAGCCTCCTCAATCGTTTTGTTTTTTGAAAGTTCAGTTATGATTGATGCTGTCGCGATATTTGAGGCACACCCGTAGGATTTAAACTTTATATCTTCAATCGATTTTGTCTCCGGGTTTATTTTCAAATAGAGTTTTACCATGTCACCGCACGCGGGTGAGCCTTCCGTCGCGACCGCATCTGCGTCTTCAATTTCACCTACATTTTTTGGATGACTGAAATACTCCATTACCTTTTCTGAATAGGGAAAACTCATACAAACCTCCTGAAAATTAAAATAGTAACGCCTTCATTGCTGCTCAACGAGCGGGCTGAGCTTTCTTAATTTTGTAACAACTTCTTTTACGTGATGAACAGTATAATCTATATCCTCTTTCAGGGTATACTTGCTGGGAGAAAATCGTATGGAACCATGGGCACGTTCGTGTGAAAAGCCCATTGCCAGGAGTATATGGCTTGCCTGCAGAGCCCTTGAAAAACAGGCGGACCCTGTGATAACGGATATTCCCCGCATATCCAGATGTAAAACAACGGATTCTCCTTCGATATAATCAAAGGACAGGTTGAGGTTATTTGGTATTCTCCTGGAGAAATCTGAAGAGCCGTTTAACTGAACTCCTTTAAGGCCGGATTTAAACTGCTCGTACAGGTCATTTCTCAGGTATTTAATTCTTTCGACATCTTCTTCTGAAAAGATCTCGCATGCTTTTCCGAAACCCGCAATGCCCGAAACATTTTCTGTTCCGCCCCGTAAGTTAAATTCCTGAAATCCACCATCAGTGATTTTCTCAATTATGACATCTTCAGAAACATAGAGAGCCCCAACACCTTTTGGGCCGTGAATTTTATCTGAACTGACAGTCATTAAGTCTATACCGTATTTTTTAACATCAACTGGTATCTGCAGAAAGGAATAGGTGGCATCTGTATGAAAATAAGCCCCCTTCTTGTGAACAATCTCCGAAATTGAATGCAGGTCCTGAACAGTTCCGATTTCATGATTTCCATGTATAATACTTACAAGTAATGTCTCATCGTTGACGAGGTTTTTAAGATGGTCAATATCAATAAACCCTTCCCCATCGACATCCACAAATGCAATATCATATCCTTCCTTTCCCAGCCTTTTTGCGGAATCAAGAACGGAAAAATGCTCGATTTTTGAGACAACTATCCTGTTCCTCTTCGCAGCTCTATTTGCCAGGGCTATTCCTTTCAGCGCAAGGTTGTTTGACTCCGCTGATCCGGAAGTGAATACAATTTCGTTGTTAAGGGCACTGATCTTTTCTGCGATAATCTGGCGGGCTTTTTCAATGCCATCCTTTGCCTTTATACCGGGTGTGTGGGAGAATTGAGAACTTGCTACCGCATAATCATTGAGGTGATAATGATTCATGTGTTCAACAACTCTCTCGTCAGTTCTTGTAGTCGCATTGTTATCCAGGTAGACATTTCTTTTTTCCATATGTTTTTTCCTTAAATAAAAAGAGCTACGTCTGCATCTTTTGATTCATAGCAGTATTTTCCGACAGTGCCGTATTCATCGACAAGATCCGTCCTCAGATCTTCCTCACGGATACCCATGAGCTCCATTGTCATGGTACAGGCAATAATTTTTCCGCCAAGCTTTTTTAAGTTCACTGCAAGATCATTGAGAGAGGCGACATTGTACTTTTTCATTTTTTTCTTGATTATGTATCTTCCGAGACCAAAAAAGTTCATTCGTGAAAGCGGAGCTTTATTAAACCCTTTTATTTTTAAGGCATTAAGACCCCAGAAGGTGAAAAAAATCGTAACAGAAAACCCCATCGAGAGAAAACCATTTCCCAGGATGAAGGCGCTCATTATTTTATCAAAATCACCGCTGTGCACGACTAAGGTTGCTTTTTTATCTTCCATTATCTTTTCCCTCTTATTAAACTTCGAATGTGATATACCAGTTTTCCTTTTCTTGCCCCTTTTCAAGGATATTTTTTTCAAGGACCTCGAGTGCCATTGGGATCTCTTCAAAAGACTGGGGATGTGTACCTATTATCTTTATAACATCGCCTTTTTCCGCGTCCAGTATTGCCGCCCGTGTTTTTATGAGAGGCATGGGGCAGTTTTCGGATATGCAGTCTACTGTTCGGGAAACTGTTTTATTCATATGGAACCTCCAATAATATCACCAACTTAGTGATATTATACTCAGATAATTTAATAAAGTCAAGTTTATTTTTTTAAGTGTGCGGTTAAATACAGCAGGAAACAATGGAAGGTTCTGTGTTTGAATCAATTCTCGTTAAGGATTTCTTCATCATACATCTCTTCAAATTTTAATTTGTGCTTAGCCTCCTCGGACGCAAGTTTACGGAAGAGTTTTTTGATGTCAGGGTCCGCGCATCGGTTGGCTAATTCGGTGTAAAGTTTATTAGAAGTCTCTTCTCTTTTCATGGCAGCAATCAGTATATCCTGATAGCTCATTTTTTCATTTAATGGGACTTCTATTAGATATTCGCTTATCCTGAGGGTCTGAACTTCTGGAATAGTCATTTTCCCAATTTCTTTCCTGCGGATTTTTTCAAGCGTATTTTTGTGCCCCTCTTCTGTTTTTGCAAGATTTTGAAGGAGCTTTTTCTTTTCAGAAAGAGCTGCCACGCCCTGTAATTCTTGATAAAACTTTATCGCCTCATTCTCACGGTTAATAGCGTGATCAATGATTGCATTGACTTTTTGATTATCTGCCATGTTATACTCCATTCAGTCAGGACTCATTTATACTTTCTTCAATCAGGATTAAAGTTTATTCTCTATTTAATCAGGATTCCGGCTCAAAAGCGTCTTTATCTGCTCCGCAGTCAGGGCAGACCCAGTCGTCAGGAAGATCAGAAAAAGCTGTTCCAGGTTCAACACCATTATCAGGGTCACCGGTTTCAGGATCATAAACATACCCGCATACTGTACATACGTATTTTTCCATTTCTCCGCTCCTATTAAACTGATTTTTTTTAAAAAAGTCGTTTTAATTTAATAATATTAAGCTGTAACGGCCAGCCGAAATAAAAATAATTTCTCTCTTCACCCGGCGTGATTATGCCATTTCAGAAAAATCCGGTGTGTATACTTCAAAATGAAATAAGAATAGCGCTACTCTTCTTCAGGCGCAATCTCCAGGGTTTTAATAAGCCTTTCCGGTTCAAGCCTGAAAAGTGACCCTTTGCCTTCATAAAAACCGTGAGAACCGATTAAGTGAATATGCAAATCCGTGAAGGTGATTTCATCATTGATATTCAGGTTTTTTACTGTAATATTTGTCTTTGGAAAGATGCCGGGATCTCCAAAAGGGCAGGGAAGTTTGCCTCTCACAGAGTCAACCTGCACTTCAAAATGAGGTGCCACGCTGATAAAATTTCCCAATCCTCGCATTCCTGCTTCACGAAGTTCCATCATGCGGTTTGCTATCACCTGATGTGTGAGGCCGATTCTTTTTACGCCCGCTTCATCTTCAACAAGTATATCGATAAGGTTTCTTATGTCATTTCCCAAAAACCCGTCACGTGTGATTACTCCAGGTTTCATCTTCTCCTGAATCTTTTTCATCTGAACTGTCTGCTTCATTTTTTTCCTCCCGAATCCGGTGTATCCGGCTGGCACTGCTATGCTTATTTAATGTGTTGAGTTTATCCTGATCTATTGCCTTTTAACATGTTGCATTTTTATCTCATCCAAACTTGTCGTAATAGATGAGCCCTTCAGGAACACCTCTTTTTATAAGTACCTCTTTCGTGGCATCTATCATGCCCGGGCTGCCGCACAGGTAGGCTTCGACATTTTCTCCGGATTTAAGATGACGGTCAAGCACTTCGGTGATAAGTCCGGTTTCTCCTTTCCAGTTTTCACCTAACTGTGGCTCGGAGAGTGCGGGTACAAAGGTAAAATTGTGCAGCTTCTTCTCCAGTTCCTTCATCTCCTCTAATAGGAAGAGGTCTCGAACAGAGCGTGCCCCGAAAAAGTATACAATATTTCTTTCTACCCCTCTGTCCGCCATATCGTTGAGTATTGATTTTATTGGCGCCATCCCTGAACCGCCTGCGATAAAAATAATATCACTGTCTGTATCTCTTAAAAAAAAGTCTCCATATGGCCCGTTAATGGTGACACTATCGCCCGCTTTAAGGTGTTCAAATATGTACGTGGTGCATATTCCATTTGAAACAAGACGAACTTCAAGCTCCACCTCATTTTTCCTTGATGGATGTGAGGCCATTGAATAAGCACGGTACACTGGCTCGGCGGTCATCTCATACTCCGGAACTTTAAACTGTATGTACTGACCCGCCTTAAAGCTTATATCGTCAGGGTTGATGAGTTTCAGAGTCACCTGCTTTATATCGTAGGTTAAATCCTTTAATGAGACAACCTCTGCAAGATACTCCTTAACGTTGAAGAGCTCCTCGGGAATCCGGATAGAAATATCCTTTTTCAACTTGAGCTGACAGGCAAGACGGATGTTGTCTTTTTTTTCTTCGTCAGTAATCCAGGGAAGCTCTGTAGGGAGGTATTCTCCTGCGTCACTGGTTACCTTTACCTTACACAACCCGCAGGAGCCTCTTCCTCCGCAGGCGGACGGAATAAATATCCTCTGTTCCATAAGTGAACTTAGAAGAGGTTTGCCCCCGGTTACTTCAACTTCTTTGTCCTCATTAATTTTGATCTTTACATCGCCGTAGTTTGCGATTGTGGCATCGGCAATAACCATTAGAATGGCTAGAAATGTTGATACTCCGCATATCGCGCCTATACCGATTAAAAGTGCCTGAACTGGCATTTATTTACCTCCGTGCCGCCTTCTTTTTTTATCTGATGAAATTGCATTAAATATCCACGGTTATACCGGTTTTCACTGCTTCCGTGTCAGCTGATTTTTATCATCCCGGAAAACCCCATAAAAGCAAGGGCCATAATTCCGGCTATGATGAGTGTTATTCCGGCGCCCGCGAGACCTTTTGGTACACGTGATCTTGTCATTTTCTGCCTGATCCCGGCCATTGCGACAATTGCCAGAGCCCATCCGATACCGCTTCCCAATCCGTAGAAAAAAGAGGAAAGAAAGTGGTAATCCCTGATTATCATAAAAAGACTCACACCCAGAATAGCGCAGTTTACCGTTATTAAAGGAAGGAAAATGCCCAGGGAAGCGTACAAACTGTCTGAAACTCTCTCAATTATCATCTCTATTAACTGCACAAAGGCCGCGATGATCACAATGAAAATGATATAGCGAAGATATACCAGATCAAGCGGTACCAGAATATATCGGTATGCGAGCCAGTTCAGAGCGCTCGTTACAGCCATGACAAAGATTACGGCCATTCCGAGCCCCACTGATGTTTTTACTTCCCTTGAAACGGCGAGGAAGGAGCACATTCCGAGATAGTTTGTGAGAAGTATATTATTGGTGAAAATCGCGGCGAAAAAAATCGCGTAGAAGGTAATCCCCTCAGTCATTTGTTATTCCCTCCTTCCTCTTTAATCAGGCTCCCTTTAACAATCCATATAAAGATCGCGAGCATAAAGAACGCGCCCGGTGCCATTACCATGATGGACCAGTTTGTCCACCAGGCACCCAGAACCCTGAATCCCCAGATTGAACCCGATCCGAGGAGTTCTCTGAAAAAAGCTATTACCAGCAGTACGTACGAATATCCCAGGCCGGAAACAACTCCGTCAAGGAATGAAAGGCCCGGAGGATTCGATAATGCAAATGCCTCGGCCCTTCCCATTATTATGCAGTTTGTGATTATTAATCCGACATATGGTCCAAGCTGTCTGGATACATCGGGCAGGTAGGCTTTTAATACGATATCGACAATAATTACATATGAAGCGATGATCAGTGTTTCAACCATCATCCTGATACGTGATGGTATGTACTCACGCATGAGGGAGACTGTGAGACTGGAAAGCCCGGTAACAAAAATCAGGCCCACGCACATGACAACAGTGTTTTTCATAACATTTGTTACTGCGAGCGTGGAGCATATACCCAGTACCTGTGCGAAAACCGGGTTGTTCCGCCCAAGATTATCTGAAAATATTCTTTTTATTTTAAATGTTTCCATATAAGCCGTCCTTATTACCTGGAATCACCAGCAATTTCTTTTATATCAATTGAAGAGGTATTTAATATATCCATGATCGCGTTTGATGAGAAGGTTGCGCCGGTGATTGCCTGAAATTGATTTTCATCTGCAGGTTCCCCTTCTGCGACCTTTGTAAAGGGGCTTTTTTTACCGCGAAACTGCTCTTTAAACCACGATTCCGATATACGGCCGCCGAGCCCGGGCGTTTCGTTCTGGTCAATAACTTCTACTCCCCTTAAAGATTTAATTCCTCCGTCAAATCCAACAGCCATAGTTATGGTACCCCACAAACCGGCGCCCTTCTTAATGATTACATAGGAGTTGACAGCAGTAAGGTCTTCTTTATAAACTATATAGTATTGAGTATTCCCCTTATCATCCTTTACCTCTTTTACTCTCTTGGCAATGATCTTCTCAATTTCATCCTGATCCTCCGGGATCGCTGCCCCGGCGGCGAAAAGGATTGCGCGCCTTAATCTCAAGGATTCATTAAACTTAATTGTATCTTTTGTTATAGTATAGATCACGGTGGTAACGGATATGAACACAAGGGTAATAACGAACATGAATAGTACGGGAAAAATCCTGTTTTTAAAAAACTCCCTGCTCATTTTTTTGCCCCCTTGCTCTTTTTTGCCTGTTTTATATAGTAGTCCACAATTGGAGCAAACATGTTTCCGAGGAGGATTGCAAACATCACACCTTCTGACCATATCGCAAAAACCCTGATTATAGAGGAAACTATCCCTACAAGGCCGCCGTATATCCATCTTCCCGCATTTGTTTGAGAGGCCGTGACAGGATCTGTAGCCATGAAGAGAATACCAAGCAGAAATCCTCCGCCTAACAATGCGCTCAATGGATCGATTGCCCCTTTTATCCCGGAAAGCCACAGCACAGTTTGAACCAGGAGCATTCCTATTGTGCCTGAAAGCACAATTCTATAATTTGCGTATTTTTTCCAGACTATGTATATACCACCGATGAGGATGAGAACAGCGCTCGTTTCACCAAGACATCCGGATATATTTCCGAAGAAAAGTGAGAGCTTTGAAACCCCGATGTCCCGTACCATACTCATCATGGGGGTTGCCTTTGTAACAGTGTCAGCAGCAAAGGATCCAAACCCGCCCGGGAAACCTTTGAATGGATTTACCCATGCTGCTGTCATCTGAGCCCCGAAACTGATATAGATGAAGGCCCTGCCGGTCAGGGCCGGGTTGAATATGTTTCTCCCGAATCCGCCGAAAGCCATTTTTCCGATAGCAACCCCGAAAATTATACCAATAACAGCAATCCATACAGGTAGAGTAGGGGGAAGTGCAAGCGTGAACAGAAAAGATGAGACAAAAATTGCTGATGTAACGGGTTCTTTATAATAGGCACGCAGAAAAATATATTCTGTGAGAAAGCCGGCAAGATTCACACATGCAAGGATCATTAAGCTGCGCCATCCGAAAAAATATATGGATACAAGGGCGGGTGCCATGAGAGCATACACAACTCTCACATTAGGTTTCTGCCATTTTATTAGAGGTTTCTTTTTT
>DAOVJS010000164.1 GCA_030673105.1 Spirochaetota bacterium | reverse complement strand
TCATCTTCTAAGGTTGGAGATTTGACACCAATAAAAGAAGAAAAAGGAGAAGGAAAAACTCCTCAAAAATTGAATAACCATAAAAAGAAAGAGGAGAAGAAAGAGGAGAAGAAAGAGGAGAAGAAAGAGGAGAAGAAAGAGGAGAAGAAAGATACAGGCAGCCAGCAGACCGGTTTTAGCCGGAGGGGATATGTACCAAACAGGAATAGGCCGCCCGGTAGTCAGGGTACAGATTTCAGGCAGAGGAGGTCCTATTTTCGAAAAAAGGTATGTAAGCTCTGCATGAAAAAGGTGAAAACTGTAGATTATAAAGAAGCTGAATTATTAAGAAAGTTTATTACCGATCGAGGGAAAATTCTCCCAAGGAGGATTACCGGAACCTGCGCGAAACATCAAAGGGTACTTTCGAGAGCCATAATGAGAGCAAGGATGATGGCACTTTTGCCCTTTGTTTCCAAATGATTTTAAAAGTCTATATTTAAAAATGGTCTTATTCATCGGGTGCTTTTTATGGAAGGAATGAAGATTTGTGTTAAAATGGTTAAAAAAGAAGGCTTTTATCTGAGGATGAAAATAAATGACCTGAGGGACAGGATTTCCATCCCGGAGATACATCTGGAATGGCGTGAAGCCGTCGAAAGTGTTTTGCTCATCATTTTATCTCTTTTTCTATATATGTCTGTTATCTTTACTCAATTTTCCTTTGTTCCGATTATGATTGTAACAATAAAGAGAGGGTGGAAGGAATCTGCCTTATATATTACGGGAGCTTCCGCGATTCTTATCTATATAATGGTAAACAGCGTCGGAAGGTTTCCTTTCGACAGCACCCTTCTTCTATTTTCTCCAATTCATTATTGTTTTCAATTTCTTGGCAGCAATCTCGGGATAAAAGGTGCGAGGTTTTTAGATTACTACTTTTTGTTTGGAGTCCTTGGGGTTTTTCTCGGATACCTTGTTTCCAGGAACTATAAGCTGGGTTATGTTATTTTTTCCAGTCTCTGTGCCTATGTAGGGGTAGTTGTTTTCATACTGGGTCTCTCCGGGTTTATCGGTGGGTTTAAGACATACGTCTCCGCTTATTCTCATTTTGTAGATAATAAAATATCCAGCTACATAACCCTATATCTTGCACAGATTGACAATTACAGAAGCATCCTTATAGCGAAGGAAATAGACTATAATTTAGTTGAGCGAAAGCTTGAAGCAGCTGTAGAAATTTACAAGAAAGGCGTGATTTTTGGGATTGCTCCCAAAGGGGGGTACTTAATTAAGCAGATTATTTTAATTTTTTTAAGTATTCTCTTTGTTAAATTTTATTTTAAAAGGAAGCTTGAAAAAGCGGCTCTTAACTTTAATATTAAAAATTATACAATGAATGATTATTGGGTGTGGGCCTTGATTGGTTCATGGGCCCTTGTTTACCTCAACCTCTATATTAATAACAACCTGCTGGGCATAATATGCTGGAACTCGGCGGTTATAGTTTCTTTCCTGTTTTTTCTGAGAGGATTGGCTATAATAAAAATTGTCGCGGACAGGCTTAAAATACCGAAGTTTCTGCAGTACGCGGTGTTACTGTTCCTGTTCTTTTACTTTTTCCTGTTTTTTGTCATAATTGCTACAGGTATAGGGACAGCTGATATCTGGCTGAAAATACAGGAGAACATGGATAAAACCAGAAATAAGAGGAGAGATGCATGAGAGTTATACTTGTAAAGGATGTCCCGGAGCTTGGAGAGGAGGGTGATGTAAAGGATGTGGCTCCCGGTTACGCGAGAAATTACCTTTTTCCCGGGGGTATGGTTGTGGAGGATAACTCCTTTAACAGGAATCGGATGAATGAGCAGAGAAAGAAAATATCCCATCGGAAATTGAAAAAAAGAGATGAAGGAATAAAACTTGCCGAAGAGTTCTCTTCAATTTCAATTAATATAACGGCAGCAGCACAGGATAATGATAAACTTTTTGGAGCAATACATGAGGCGGACATAGTGAAAGCGCTTGAAGAACAGGGGTACATCATTGAAAAGAAAAATATACTGCTAAGTGAGCCCATTAAGGCAATCGGGGTATATAAAGTTCTTATAAAAATATATGAAGATGTACAGGCCGAACTAAAGGTCTGGGTGGTAAAAGAATAGGTACCAGCTTTAATAGATAAAACCATAGGTACTATTTTCCATGGGGGGGGACGTTCTTTGGAGGTGAGTGAAGATTATGGAAACAGGGGAGTTTCAACCCTTGCTGATAAACTTCCCCCGCAGAATTTAGAAGCGGAAAAAGCGTGCCTTGGAAGTATGCTTCTCGACAGGGAGGCGATTGAAGTTGCTATAGATGTTTTGAAAGGTGAGGATTTCTACAGCAACCAGCACAGGATTATTTTTAACGCCGTTCTGCAGCTCTATAACCGTTCAACGCCTGTGGATATTGTTACCCTGACCGACTTTTTAAAACTGGCCGGAGAGCTTGATAAGGCAGGCGGAGTTGTAAACGTTTCATCCTTTCTTGACGAGGTTCCCACATCCGCGAATATCGAGTACTACGCGAGGATAATTGAGCAGAAATCCCTTCTCAGAAAGCTAATAAAGGCTGCTTCTGATGTTATTTCAATGAGCTACAGCACTGATTCAGACGCGTATGAGATTATTGATGAGGCGGAAAAACTTATCTTCGATGTCGCGGAAAGAAGAGCCGCTAAAAATTACTTCATGATGAATGAGATAATCAAAGACAGTATAATTGCTATTGAAAAGCTCTATCACAGAGGTGATGTGTATACAGGTATACCCAGCGGTTTTAAGGAATTCGATGACCTGACATCAGGCTTTCAAAAATCAGAGCTGATTATTATTGCCGCGAGGCCCTCGGTCGGGAAAACAGCATTTGCCCTCAATATTGCCCAGAATATAGGAATAAGGCTGAAGAAAAATGTCGCGATATTCAGCCTGGAGATGTCCAAAGAGGCGCTGGTTCAGAGGATGCTGTGTTCGGAAGCCAGGATAGACAGCCAGAGGCTCAGGAAGGGCTTTCTGGAAACCGAGAAGTGGGCACCCCTCACAACTGCTGCAGGAAAACTTGCCGACGCGAATATCTTCATTGATGAGACTCCGGGGATAACGGACATGCAGCTCAGGGCAAAGGCAAGGAGGATTCAGTCCAGACACGGGCTGGATATTGTTTTTATTGATTATCTCCAGCTCATGTCGACAATCAGGCGGAGAAATGAAGGCAGAACACAGGAAATAACTGAAATATCACGTTCGCTCAAGGCCCTCGCGCGTGAGCTGACTGTCCCTATAGTAGCCCTGTCCCAGCTTTCAAGGGCCGTAGAGTCACGCGGGAGAGACAAGAGACCGATACTTTCCGATTTGAGGGAATCAGGCGCAATTGAACAGGATGCCGATGTGGTAATCTTTTTATACAGAGATGAGCTCTATAATCCGAATACCAATGATAAGAATATTGCAGAGATTATAATTCAAAAGCAGAGAAACGGTCCAACCGGGAATTTAAAACTCCGGTTTTCAAAAGAATACACTAGGTTTGACAACCTCGAGAGATGGGAAGAGAGTGACGAGCAGTACTATGAAGAAGAGTGAGATTTTTTTTAATTAGTATCCACGGAAGAGTTGAAAAAACTATATTTGCAAATCCCTTCACTTTGTCCTATGATTTTAGTTGGAATTTTTAGAAGAGTAGATATTGATGAAAGCCGAAATTCACAGGTTGTCACTGGGTATATGCAACTGCTATGTGATAAAGGAAGAGGGAGTGATCCTAATTGATGCGGGCCCGCCGCACCAGAAGGTTAAATTTTTAAAAAAATTAAAGAACCTATCCATTAAACCGGAGGAGATAGCCCTGATTTTTCTGACACACGGCCATTGGGACCATGCGGGTTCGGTAAATGAGCTGAAGAAATTGACAGGATGTAAAGTTGCTGTTAACAGGTATGAAAAAGAATGGGTTGAGAAGGCCCTGAAAACTATACCTCCAGGTGTTAATTTATGGGGCAGGTTCCTCAGTCAGGTTATGAAAATATTAGTACCTTTCGCAAAATTTTCTGGCACTTCTGTTGATCTGGCCCTGGAAAACGAGGAATTTTCCGTGGAACCTTTCGGTATTCAGGGCAAAATAATCCATACTCCGGGACATTCGCGGGGTTCTATGAGTTTATTACTTGACAGCGGTGACGCGTTTGTGGGAGATCTTGCGATGTACGGATTTCCAAAGCTGACCAGGAATGCAATGCCTTTATTTGCCGGGAACCCCGATCAGGTGAAAGAAAGCTGGATGAAACTATTGAAAATGGGTGTTAGATGGATCTATCCCGCACACGGCAGAAGATTTAAGGCTAATGAATTAAAGAAACTGCTGTGAAAATAATGGTACTTGTTTTATTGTGAGGATTTTATGAAAAAACTGATAAATAAACCGGAAGATGCTGTGAGAGAGAGCCTTGAAGGCATGGCAGCAGCTCATTCCGATATTATCGGTGCGCATTTTGATCCGGACTTCATTTACAGGGCAGATGCGCCGGTGCGGAATAAAGTGGCTATAATATCAGGCGGTGGAAGCGGACATGAGCCGATGCATGGAGGGTTTGTAGGCGCGGGAATGCTTGACGCGGCCTGTCCCGGCGAGGTCTTTACCTCACCGACACCTGATCAGATGCTGGAGGCCGCCAGGAGGGTAAACAGCGGGAGGGGTGTTCTCAATATTGTAAAAAATTACAGCGGTGATGTCATGAACTTTGAGATGGCTGCCGAACTAGCGTTTTCTGAAGGGATCCGTGCGAGAAACATACTGGTTGACGATGACGTGGCTGTGAAAGACAGCCTGTATACCCAGGGCCGCCGTGGTGTCGGCACCACAGTGCTTGCCGAAAAGATCTGCGGGGCCGCAGCGGAGGAAGGCTGCGGTCTGGAGCGGCTTTCAGATTTATGCCGCCGGGTCAGCAGTAACGGCAGGAGTATGGGAATGGCTCTCACATCATGCACTGTGCCCGCGAGAGGCGTGCCTACCTTCGAGATGGGTGAAAGTGAAATGGAAATTGGAATAGGTATTCATGGAGAGCCAGGTTGTGAACGCAGGCCCCTTGGAACAGCCGATGAAGTAACCTCAATGCTGGTCCTGTCTATACTCGAAGATCCCGTTTTCACACGAACTGTCCGTGAGTGGGATGAGAAAAAAAACGGCTGGAAGGATATTGAGATAACCACCCCGGCATTCAGGATAGGTGACAGGGTGCTCGCGTTTGTGAACAGCATGGGCGGCACCCCGGTTTCGGAGCTGTATATAGTCTTCCGTAAGCTTGCCGAAATCTGTGAAAAAAAGGGTATCAGAATCGTGCGAAAACTGATCGGTGCTTACATTACTTCTCTGGACATGCAGGGCTGCTCGATTACTCTTCTAAGGATGGATGATGAATTAATAAAACTGTGGGATGCGCCTGTCAGGACCCCGGCCCTGCGCTGGGGGATTTGATATGATAAAAAAAAGTCAGATCGTGGACTGGCTGCGCGAGGTCGGGAATGTTAT
>DAOVJS010000211.1 GCA_030673105.1 Spirochaetota bacterium | reverse complement strand
TGACCCTATAACCCATCAAGGATTCTGTCTTTCCTTTTGCCTTCAATATCTTCATCCTGTACTTTAAATCCAGCAGCTTCCAGGAACTCTTTTAACGCAAGATACTTTACAACAGCCGGTTTTTCCGCCTTAATTTCAACCTCATCCTTTGCCCACTTTCTCCATTCCGGAGTCAGCTCAGTATATGCCCCATACTTGTTCTCCAGCCTGTTGATTAATGTGTAGTAATCAATGTGCTTCTCATTAAATATCAACGTTAGGGCATAGAGCCGGTCATCATAAAACTGCAGATATATGTGCGGTACCTCCGGCTTTATTGAAAAGGTCAAAATCTTTCTGTCCTCAACCGGGAAGAATTCCACATCTCTGCTTATGGGAACCTCAATTAGTTCATTCTCATCAGCGGAAGTTAAAACTTCTTCCCTGCTCATTCCAATATTGATCCCCATAAAACCTACTTCCTGGGCAAACAGAGATGCAGCGGCAAGTGTAAAAATAAAGAAAAAAAATATACTTTTTGAAGTATTTTTTATTAAATTCATAGAGAACTCTTAACCCTTTTATCGGTACAATTTATTACCCATAAGAATGATTTTCATCTTAAGTTAAACTTAATAATATCTTGAAATATTCCGTAATTTAACTTAGAATTCTAATCATTCAGGACTTAATATTGGAAAAAGATTATTACAATATTCTGGGTATCAATAGATCAACAAAAAAAGACGAAATTATAAAGATATACAGAAAACTGGCCGCAAAATACCATCCTGACAAGCATCAGGGAAACCCGCTTGCGGACCTTGCTGAAGAAAAATTCAAGGAAATTAACGAAGCTTATCACGCGCTTGTAGGTGAAGATTACGAGTATACAGTACCAATAAAATCCGGAGCAAGAAAAAAACGTAAAAATGTGTATCAGGATATCTCCGAGAGGGCAAAGGACTCTCTCTACAGAGGAATTAACTACTTTAATGAAGGAGATTTTCAGCGGGCTATTCAAAACTTTACAAGTGCCCTGAATTTTTCAAAAAGCCCCACTTTATACAACCTTTTAGGACTTGCCTTATGCGAGGCTGGGGAGTACAAAAAAGCGGTGCCTCATCTTATCAGGGCGACAGAGCTCGATGAGACAAACGGAAAATATTTTTTTGATACAGGCTATGCCTTCTACCATCTAAAATTATGGGATTCCTCAATCCAACATTTTCTTGAAGCGTACAACCTTATTGAGGATAATAAAAGGCTGGCGTCTAACTGTGTATACATTGCCATCTGCAACTACAATACCGGAAAAATCGCAAGGGCGGAATTCTTTCTTGAAGAAGCTGTAAATTACGACCCGGAAAACTCCAGTTATCAAATTCTGCTCGAAGAGTTCAAAATTTCACAGGACAACGAATCGCCTCAGAAATTTAGAATTTTAAATAAGATAAACCGTTTCTCAATTGCGTCAAGAGTTGAAGAATCTCTCGGGAATCTTTTCCATACTCTTTTTACTAAGTAGCATATATAATAGTCGGGGGAATTATGAAACAACTAAAATATAACACGCTCATTCTGTTTATTCTGCTTTCGGCTTCAGCAAACTTATTATCAGGGGCAAATGTTTTTATCACAACAATGGATTTAACATCGAGAATAAATATCAACGCCGAGATAGAGACAAGAGGGCTTTTTGATATTTCCTATGATGGAGGGTACAAGTATCAGGGAAAACTTCTCTTTCAGTACTATAACCCCGATATTGAAAACACACAGGGAAACATTGTTTTCGACGGCGCCCAGGCTTCAGTGCTTGACATATTCAATGTTATCGATTTAACCTACTGGACCGGATATTACGGAATTCTCGGGGAAGGAAAACATTACAAGGGGCACTTATACCACAGAGAGCCGGGATTTGATTACAATGGGTACCTGCCCATCGTCGGAACCGGTATTATTCTCGCGTCTCACCACTATGACCAGCTGGGGGGTCAGATATATACCTACCAGAGATACGGAAGCGGCAACATCAATTCAATGGATTTTACATTCTGGCTGGATAGTGATATGATCTCTTTTTCAGTCTTTACAGGCTTTTCGAGCAGCCAGTACAGAATCGGGGGGCAGTTTTCATATCTCGGGGAAGGAACTCAGCTCTATCTCACCATAGGATACCCGACCCTGGAGCGGGGGAGGGCGCTCGACCTTGATGAAATATACTTCCTGTTAGAGGAATGGTTCATAATGAAAAACTGGAACCTTATTCTTTCAATTTTTACAAGACCGGGAGAACATTACAATTATGAGCACAGGGTTTACGAAAACACACGCGAAACAAATGATATAGATTTTAATTTCGACCTGAACTACGAACCTGAAGCAAGCTACTTTTCGGGTGGAACAGAGCTGAATATACAGACTAACAGGCTGGAGACTTTCTGTATTGCGGTATCTCCATACGTCAGCATTTTTACATCCGGTGTTACATGGAAAGTTAAGGTCGACTTCAATTTTCTAGCCGACTCCAGAGAATTCATCACCGCTTATCTAAACATTAAAGCGTCCTTTTAGTATGCCAATCTAGTGATTCTTAACATACTCAAAACCCATATCCAATGCTCTTAAGTTGATTTCATTATACTTAATATTTCTCTTCGAAATTACCTCTGAAAGAGAATTTTTGATACTTTCCTTTGAGACAATATCCATACCGGAAATGAAAGCACCTATCATAATCATATTACTCGCCCTTCCGCTGCCGGCTTGTTCTGCCAGCTTGTTTGCCGGGATATAGAATACATTTACATCCTCTCTAGTGACTTTTCTATCGATAAGCGATTCGTTCACAAAAATATTGCCGTTTTCAACAACAGCCGTTTCAAACTTATCGAGTGAAGGCTGGTTAAGAACAATTAGAGATGTCGGATGCGGCACCAGAGGGGAAGCCACTTCCCTGTCGGAAATAACAACGGCACAGTTTGCGGTACCTCCCCTCATCTCAACACCATAGGAAGGTATATTAGAAACATATTTCCCTTCCACCATTCCACCGTACGCGAGCAGCTTACCGGCAAGGATCACGCCCTGGCCTCCAAATCCAGCGATAATAACCTTTTCTGTCATCCGGACTCCTCCACTTTGCCTTTATCTCTGAAAACTCCGAGAGGATAGTAGCTTACCATATTCTCTTTAACCCACCGGGAAGCTGTGATGGGAGTAAGGCCCCAGTTCGTGGGGCACGTTGAAAGAACCTCGATAAAGCTGTATCCAAGCCCTTTCATCTGATATTCCACACCTTTTTTAATTGCCTTTTTTGTTTTAATAATATTTTTAACATCATGAATCGATGTCCTTTCAATATATGCCGGCGCCCCGAGCTGGCTCAGGAGCTCGCACATTTTGAGAGGCTCGCCTGTCAGTGATGTGTCTCTTCCATAGGGTGAGGTTTTAGTTTTTTGACCCGAAAGTGTAGTGGGAGCCATCTGCCCGCCTGTCATTCCGTATATTGCGTTATTGACAAAAATAATGGTAAAGTTCTCACCTCTGTTCGCGGCATGTATTGATTCTGCGGTTCCTATCGCGGCAAGGTCACCATCACCCTGGTAACCGATAACGACCCGGTCAGGAAGGGCCCGCTTTAAACCGGTTGCCACCGCCTGAGCTCTTCCGTGTGCCGATTCTGTTCCATCACAGTTAAAATAGTTGTAAAGCAGAACAGAGCAGCCGACAGGAGCAACTAAAATCGTATTTTCAACAATACCGAGCTCATCGATTACCTGCGCGATAAGTTTATGAATTATGCTGTGCCCGCATCCCGGGCAGTAGTGCATCTTCACTTTTTTTAGAGATTCAGGCCTCGTATAC
>DAOVJS010000081.1 GCA_030673105.1 Spirochaetota bacterium | reverse complement strand
TAACGTTCGGGGTATATATGTCCGGGCTGATTTTTGTTTTCATCGTTTTCAAAATCATAATGGGAAAGGGAGCCTTTGGGAATATCGGTGTGATCTGGTACAGGAAATAGCAGGGTTTTAAAATATTTATTTCGGAAACCGGCACGTGAACAATGTGTTTTTTAGGTAAGGTTTCACGATGTGCGTGTGGATGGGCCTGTGCCCGTTCACGTAAGGTTTCTCATACCGAAAATCTCGGGATTCACGATATACCTGGGCCTGTGCCCGTCAAGCACGCTGATGAGCTCATCCATTCCCTGCACCATATCTCTTTCGAAGCTCTCCTCCGAATACCAGGCAATATGGGGAGTTACAATGACGTTGTCGAGCGCGAGCAGCGGGCTGTCCTTTGCAGGCGGCTCCTTCTCAAGGACATCTATACCCGCTCCGGCAATCTTCCCTCCTTCAAGCGCCCTGCACAGCGCTTTCTCATCGATAATGACCCCACGGGCTGTGTTGATGATTACGGCAGTCTCCTTCATGATTTCAAAGGCACTATCATCTATCATGTGAAAGGTTTCGGGGGTCAGCGGCGCGTGAATGGTGATGTAATCAGCTTCCTTTAAAAGGTCTTCCAACTCGTATTTTCGATCAACCTCTTTTATCCTGAATATATCATCATCCACATATGGGTCGTACGCCGCAACTCTCATTCCAAATCCTTTTGCCTTCTGCACAATCGCTCTTCCTATTTTTCCGAGCCCTATAATGCCGAGTGTTCTATCTTTATAGTTGTATATCGGTTTTGTGTACACATACTCCCAGTTCGCATCTCTCGTATTGGGCATGATGAGATGTATCTTCCGGGCTATCGTAAGGATCAGTGTCATTGCGTGATTGGCAACCTCATCGGTACAATATGCAGGCGTGTTGCACACGGGAATTTTCTTTGCTGTCGCGGCGTTCAAATCGACGCAGTCATAACCAACAGAAAGGGTAAGTATAAGCTCGCATTTTTCCATGGAATCGATAATTTCAGATGTTATATTCCTGGCAATCAGTACAATTGCCGACGCATCTCTAACTTCCTTAATCAGGTCCTCATCATTTTCACTTCGCACGTATACAATTTTCAGACCCGCCTCAGCGGCACGCTTTTCAAAATATTCAAAGCTTTTAAACTTCATAAATACTCTGAACCCTGTAAATATGATCTTTTTCATGAGTACCCTCCACGAATAAGCGATTCATTCCAATATATTAAATTATACCCGTAAAAGAGAATGATAAAACTAATGAACAATACTTTAAACTCATAAGAAAAAATTATAATTATTTTTATTATATAAGATATTTTTTTGATTTCTATGTCCTGCCATCTTTACCTTGCTTCAAATATCCATTAACATACTATCACCCTATTATTACAGGAGGTTGTTATGAAAAGTTACAAAAGTATTATTAGAATAGCATCTTTTTCCTTTGCCGCATGCCTAATTGCACTGCTCGGGGCACCTATTTTATTTGCCGAAGGGGAAAGAGAGGAGGTTGAAAAGTATCCAACCAGAAACATCGAATACATCATTCCTTTCAACCCGGGTGGACAGTCGGACATCACAGCACAGTATCAAAAGATGGACCT
Source organism: Spirochaetota bacterium (assembly GCA_030673105.1). GTDB lineage: Bacteria > Spirochaetota > B62-G9 > B62-G9 > DRHN01 > DRHN01. Next base: position 8,015 of record DAOVJS010000081.1, on the reverse strand, counting down.
TCAGGCTGACCTGGGCGTCAATATTCTTATCAAGCATATGCCCGGTGCAGGTGGGGCTGTGGCCTGGGCTAACCTTGTAAAGGCGAAACCCGACGGCTATACGATCTGCGGGAACAATATTCCGCACATTATTATTCAGCCGCTTGTAAGGGATAATGCGGGCTATGAAACCGATCAGCTCATACCGGTGTACATGTTCCAGACAACACCCATTGGACTCGCGGTACTGAAGGACGGCAGGTTCAAAAACCTGGACCAGTTTATCGATTATGCCCGGAGCAATCCCGGAGAAATAACAATTGGGGGATCAGGAACTCACAGCGGACATCACCTCGCGCTACTCCAGCTGCAGAAGCTGGCCGGTGTTGGGTTCACCTACATACCTTCAACCGGCGCTGCTCCTTCTGTGGCCAATTTTCTGGGCGGTCATACCGAAGCGCTGTTTGCAAACTCCAATGACCTCGTCCTACACAGGGACAAGATCATAGTCCTGGCCATGGGGACGGACGACAGATTTTTGCCCCATCTTCCTGATACGCCTACCTTCAAAGAGCTGGGAATTGATATGACCGCGGGTATCTCCCGGGGGGTGTGTGTTCCTCCCGGAACACCGGATGACGTAATAAAGAGACTCGAAAAGGCCTTCGAAGCGGTATGTGAGAGCGATACCTTTGTAAACAAGATGGAGGAGCTCGGTTTTCTCGTGCGGAAATTAAAATCCAGGGAGTTCAAGGCTTTTATTGACGGTAAGAGAGAGGAGATTATTGATACCCTGAAAGAGCTCGGAGAGCTCTGATCTTTAAGTATTGTAACTGTGCCGCGGCATACAGGCGCCGCATCTACAAAAAATGTAAACAGTATACGGATAACGTGTCACCAGGGGTGGAAAAAATAACTTTTACCATTCCTGGTGATTTCTTATTATTTACTGCTGGATTTTTTTTTAATTTTGTGATTTAATGGCAATACCCGGATGCAGTCTGCCTGCCAATCCGGGAATTTGTGGTCCGGAACAGGTACTCAGGAATAAAAAATGCAGACATATGTGTGGTCATCGATATTCAATATCTTCCAGCCTATTAACCTGATGTTTATTATACTGGGCGTTGGATCCGGGATAATAGTCGGCGCTCTGCCGGGACTGACAGCCACCATGGCTATCGCTCTTCTTGTCCCTTTCACCTTTGCCATGGCGCCAACTCACGGCCTTGTTCTCCTGGGAGGCATCTACGTCGGCGCTATTTACGGAGGCTGTTTTTCAGCCATACTCATCAATACACCGGGCACTCCATCGGCAATTGCCACCACCTTTGACGGCTATCCTATGGCAAAAAAGGGGGAGGCGTACAGAGCGATTGTGGCCGCAACCATTTCATCCGTAATTGGCGGCCTCATCGGTGTGTTTTTTTTGATCTTTCTCTCACCTCCTCTCTCCAGGGCATCTCTGAAGTTCGGTCCTCCTGAGTTCTTCTGGCTCACAGCTTTCGGGCTCACCATTATTGCCACTCTGGCATCAAAATCGATCCTCAAGGGACTCATTGGAGGCGCGTTCGGTCTCCTTGTGAGTACTATCGGGATTTCTCCAATCGGGGGCAGTGTCCGGTTTACCTTCGGTACTGTAAGCCTTCAGGGAGGAATCGGGCTCATTCCGGCCCTTATTGGTTTTTTCTGTATTCCGGAAGTGCTAGGTATGATTGAGAGAAAAGGAAAACACTACAACGTGATCAGCTACAGGACGCAGAAAAATATCATTAAAAATGTCTTACTCAAGCTTCTGAAAAAACCCATACTCGTTCTCAGGTCCGCGATTATCGGAACAATCGTCGGGATCATTCCCGGTGCAGGGGGAAACATCGCCGGTCTTGTATCGTATAACGAAGCGGTGCGAGCATCAAAGCACCCGCAAAAGTTCGGGCGCGGCATTATAGACGGCGTTATCGCATCAGAAACGTCTAACAACGCAGAGGTATCCGGGTCGCTCATCCCCCTGCTTACACTCGGTATTCCCGGGGCTCCCCCCGCTGCCGTACTCCTTGGCGCGCTCCTCCTGCAGGGAATGCGCCCGGGTGCAGACCTGTTCACAGTGCATGCGAGTGTCACCTATACCTTTATCTTTTCCCTCATCCTTTCCAACATACTTATTCTCCCTATGGGAATCTACAGCGGTAAGCTGGTGTCGAAACTTATAACCAACATTCCGGTTGCCTTTCTGGCGCCGCTTGTAGTGTTTCTCACAATAATCGGCTCCTTCTCAATACACAACAATATTTTCGATGTCTATGTGATGCTCTTCTTCGGCCTGATCGGTTACGTTGGAAAAAAAGCGGGATTCGGGCCGGGTCCCATTGTACTCGGGATAATTCTGGGGAAAATTTGCGAGCAGGGCCTCGTACAGTCAATATTGATGGGAAAGGCGGCAGGATCAATATTCAAGATCTTTTTCACCCGTCCCATTTCTCTTATTCTAATATTTCTCACGATAACATCGGCCGGCTGGCCTTTAATAAGAAAATATCTGGGCGGGACTAAAAAGAGATGAGAAACGCCAACAGAATATCCGCAGTCATTATCCTGGGAATCTGTGCCTACTTCTGGTATGAATCGACCGGTTTTACAAAGCTCGGCTCGCTCTTTCCCCAGGTAGTCGTAGCCATCCTGGGACTTTTGGCACTCTTACTTCTTATTATGAGTTTCATTAAAACTGAAAAGACTAAAGTGTTTGAAAAGATAAGTGTAAAGTACATTAATATTGTGATTGCTTTGCTGTTGATTATTTCATGGGGCATTTTTATACGCATGCTTGGCTTTGTAGTGACGAGCGTACTTTTTTTCTCGGTTATTATGATCATTTTCGAAAAGAGAAAACAGCCCATTTTATATTATTTAAAAAAAATCGGAATGATCCTGGTAACGGTTGGTGTATTCTACTTCTTTTTTTCATGGCTTCTCCTTGTTCCATTTCCGAAAGGCGTGCTCTTCTGACCCTTTTAAATTATTTTAATTCCACCGCCGGGTAGAACATCCATCACCCTTTTGCGCTTATCGTCTTGATGTGTGGATATAATAGAATTCTCTCATCCGCAGTCATCAGCATAAGATCGTGGCAGAGAGATGTAGCGACTAGAATACGATCTACCGGGTCCCGATGAAATGACCCTGGAAGATTGTACGCCATAAGAGCTATTTCATGAGACAGCAATATCGTTTCGCAGATAAGATAATGGAGGGATTTCTTAATCCATTCATTTAGTTTTCCAGATATTTCAATCCTGCCTGCCTGCGACAAACGTGCAATTTCCAGAGTGGAGATCGTTGAAACGAAAAGGGAGTTATGCTGGTCTTTGAGATAGGCTATTGCCTGCCTGCCTAATTCATCTTTTTGTACCTGCGACCATATCCAGACATGGGTGTCAAGAAGTATCTTCACCTGTTGATCTCCCAATCCGATGAGAAATCCGTCTGAACTATATCTCCTTTAATCCGCATCTTTGCCTGCAGTTTACCGAATTGTCGCGGGGGCTTTTCTTCTCCAACGGGCTCCAGCCTCGCGACTGGACGCCCCCGGCGAGTAATAATGACATAATCCCGGGTCCGGTTAATATCGTCAATAATTGCGATGCATTTTGCTTTAAAATCTGAGATCATTACCTTTTTCATGATTATAATATAACCTGGTATGATGACCTAGTCAAGTTTAAATTGACTCTTTAAGCTTAATTAATTTATATCAGCTGAAGCAAACCTGACAATGAACAGGGCAATTCAATCTTAAGTAACTTTGTGCGCTTTTTAATCACCCAGCTCCTTTTTCATGACATTTTTTATTAGCTTAAACATTTTAAACTGCTGGGATTCATCCTTGTAAAAGGTATCCCATGCATAGTAGTACATTTCCTGAAGTTTCCGGGAGGACATGTTCTTTGGCTGAAAAACAACCCTATCCGCCGTATAATCGGCCCAGTTATTTGACAGGATTCTGCCATCTCTTTGCATATCTTCAAAAGCTTTTGTGTGATGAAAAGGAGTCAGTATAGTAAACTCGGCAATATCCAGATCAATCTCTAATAAAAAATCAATCATTCTTTTAATATAATTCTCAGTGTGGTTATCAAGTCCCAGGAGCACGGTACCCTCAACGCTTATTCCGTATTTCTTATACCTCTCTATCCTTTTTCGTATAAAATCAGAGGTATCGAATATTGCCTGATAGATATACCAGCAGCCTGCTTCAGCGGCAGCTTCGATTATTTCTTCCTTATCCTCTACCGGGTGGCTTATCCAGTTCTTCTTTAGAGGCTTTATGGCCTTAAAAAGGCCCAGCTCCCATTCAGTGTCCTGAGCAAGAGAATTATCAACCAGAAATATCCTGCTGTTATCGATACTTTCAAGCTCTTCAACTACTTTATCAAAGGGACGGGGCCGGAACTTTCTTCCCCCGAGAAAACGCGCGCAGCAGGGATAGCAATTAAACTTGCATCCCCTTGAAGCATGGGTAAGGTCTACCATCTGTACCCCTTTGTAATTATACAACGCCCTTTTTAATATGCTTCTTCTCGCAGTTCCCACTGTTTCTATAGGAGGAAAGTCGTTTTGAAAATCATAGACCTTCTTTAAGCTCCCCTTTTTAAAATCATCGATCACTTTCTCGAATTTTCCTTCAGCCTCACCGAGAAATACTGAGTCGGCATGTTCCAGGGTTTCCTCAGCATGAAGCATTGTACCTATCCCGCCAAAAATAACCTTTATGCCCTTTTTTCTGTATATATCCGCAATCTCCCAGCCCCTTATTGTCTGGCAGGTCAACATCAATGATATGGCGATAAAATCAACCGGATCATCATAACTCAGCCCTTCCACATTTTCATCAATAAAATCAACCTCTATATCAGATGGTACGGCTGCGGCGAAAACAACAGGCCCGTGAGGCGGGAGATGAAACTCAGTCTGCCCTTCGAGCTTTCTCCACCCCGGATAGATTATTCTTAATTTCATAGTCCTAGAACCTCTAACTGTGTCTATGCTGAAGCTGTTACTTCACAATGATAAGCACATTAATAGCAGGTTGCAAACAATAAAACCATAGCGAGGCCTTTGGCTGTAAAAAAAGACAGCATCTTTTTCGCCTAACATGCTTCACCTATAAGTTAAAGGTTACGGCATAATTAAATAATAAAAAGGCTTGAAAAGTCAGCGTAATTAAGACTAGATTATACAAGAACAACAGCCCTTTAGCAGATAAAAAGGCTCTTTATATGCTCCTGAAAATCATATTCCGATTTGTAAATAAATATTTAAAAGTTATCGGTATAGTTCTGGTTTCAGCCTCTGCTGGAATGCTTTTGTATACGATATTAAACATAAAACTCGAACAGGACATTACCAAACTGATACCTAAAGGGAAACAAAACATCGCCCGGCAGTTCGACGTGATTGACAACCTTGGACTGCTGGATCAACTTCTGTTTGACATCTCTATCCAGAAAGGTGAAGAAGATACAAAAAAGCTGATCAGTGCGGCTGAGCAGTTTGCCGATGAACTGGAAAAATCAAACCTCTTTAAAAGTATATTCTACAAAATAAATCCAGAAGAAACACAGGCCATGATTTCAAAGATCTATGAAAAGAGGTTTTTCCTGATAAGTCCTGAGAATTTTCCCTTTGAGCTTTTAAACAGTGAAGAGTTCATAGAACAGCAGATAGAGACATTAAAATTTAAACTGCTGTCTTTTGAGAGTATTCTGTCAAAAGAATATCTTGTGAAAGACCCTTTAGGTATTTCGGAAAAATCAATCGAAAACATATTCAGCAGGAATGTTAACTACTCGGTGAAAATAAAGAACAATATTTTGTTCTCGGAAGATGATAAACACATACTAATAATCACCAGGCCGAAGAAAAAATCTTTCGACATAGATTTTACAAAAAGTATGCTCAAGAAAGTTAACGGCATAAAAAGTGAAATAAAAGGCAAGTTAAATTACAATTTTGATATAAAAATGCTCGGCGGACATCTCTATGCCTATTCTACTGCCGGTATGATAAAACGGGATATTACCGTTATTTTTATCATATCGATAACCGGAATTATTTTGATATATCTTCTAAGTCTGGGCCGCTTAATACCTCTATTATTGAGCCTGATGACTATCGGATTCGGAATCATATCCGGATTATTTGTATTAACACTGTTATTTGACAGTGTACACGGAATAACAATTGTATTTGGTTCAACCCTAATCGGTATTTGTATAGACTACAGCACACACTATTTCATAAGTTACGCTTCAAAATACCGTGGGAATAACAGCAACCCCAATTTCTCAGCTATTCATACCATAAGCCGGAGCCTGTTTTTCGGGTATCTCACAACAGCCGCGGTATTTGCTGTTTTATTCTTTTCCCGGTTAAGATTTCTCCAGGAAATAGCTGTTTTCTCCTTTACAGGCATAACGTCAGCCTATTTAATTTCAGTTTTTGTTATCCCTCAGTTTCAATTCAAGAGAGGCATCAGAATAGGGTTTATTCTTGTAAAATGCAGCTATATTTTAAAACGGTTCAGCAGTTTTTCAAAAAGACGAAAAGCTCCGGTAATTGTAATTACAGCACTAATTTTTACCTGTTTTACTGTTTTAACATTTTTTTCTGAATTTGATGAAGATATAAGGAGCCTGAACTATACTGATCCGGAATTGAAGAACCTGGAAAGAGAAATATTATCCCGTTACGGGGACATATCAGCCTCAAACGTGATTGTGATAACCGGAGACACATTGAATGAGGTTCTTGTAAAAAATGATAAAGTTTATGGAATTCTGTCCAGGGCAGAGAAACAGAGCTTAATTGAAAGCTTCTACAATATACATCCATTTTTGCCGTCTATTGAAGCACAAAAACAAAATATCAAAGGTCTACTCGCGTTAGACTGGGAATCAATAAAATTAAAGGTTGAAAAAATCAACAAAATATCGGGATTTAAACCCGATGCCTTTGATGGATTTTTTAATGACATAAGAAACCTGAACAAAAAGGATATTCCCTACATAACAATAGATGATTTAAAAGATTCACCCTTCTTTCCCGTACTGGATGAATTAATGGTTAACAAAAACGGGAGCACCGTGCTTTTATCCTACTTCAAGGCGGATGAAGGCGCCGAGCTCACCGAACTGATAGACAGAATACAGAGTGTCGATAAAAACGTGTACTATGTAAACCAGATAAATATTATAAACAATATTATTGAGTTTTTAAAAAAAGAAATTATTAAATTGACCCTCATTTCTTTTGCTGTAATATTTATCATTTTGCTTATACTCTATAAAGACTTTAAAAAGGCCTTAATCGCACTGCTTCCTTCTTTATTTGGAATATCTGTGGCAATAGGTTTAATTTTCCTTTTTGGAGGAAAAATTAATATCATGAGCTTATTTGCCATGATCCTGATTGTAGGGATAGGACTGGACTATGGAATTTTCATGCTTAACAGCACGGCAGGAAAAACGGACACCAGAGAGCACACTCCCCTTGCTATTATTGTAGCCGCGATTACAACAATTTTATCTTTCGGCATTCTGATAGTATCAAAAAATACTGTCTTAACCTCAATCGGTAAAATCATCCTATTCGGCATAACACTGACAATGCTTTTCTCAGTAATGATAATTCCTTTGATTTCACCAGGGCCTTCCGGGAAGGGTAAGGATTAAAATGGCCAAATTATTCCATTTATGTGTAATGATATCTTTAATACCCCTTCTTGTAATGTGCAGCTCTGTTCCGACAAAAGATCCAGTAAGTAATGGCAGCTCTGTTCTCACAAAAGACCCAGGAAGTAATGCCGGATCTGTTTTTCAAATGGATAGTGTTAAACTGGAGCATCTTATAAAAATCAGCTACGGGGACAATACGTACATTTTTCACGGCTTTTTTCTAAAAAAGAAAAACGGCTTCTCAGTTTTCGCGTTTGGTGATTTTGATGTACCATTATTCACACTCACATCCAAAAATAATATAAT
>DAOVJS010000176.1 GCA_030673105.1 Spirochaetota bacterium | reverse complement strand
GCTAACATTGAAAATGGAAACGCGATTATTGTTCGCCAGCCAAAGGAAAAGGGACCAAATGTATTATCAGGAACGCCTATCCAGGCAAGGGGGCCTGTTACAAGGAATAGGGCGATATAGGCTCCCGCGGACATCAGGTCGCCGTGAGCAAAGTTAGCAAACTTGAGAATGCCATAGACAAGGGTAAGTCCGATAGCACCGAGTGAAATAATGCTTCCAAGTACAATCCCATATACAACCAGTTCAGCCATCTTCACCCTCCCAGATAAAGGCGCGCAACTTCGTTATTAGCAAGGAGGGCTTTTGCTTCGCCGTCCAGGACATTTTTTCCGGTTGCAAGAACGTATCCCCGCCGGGCCATTGACAACGCCTCCCTGGCGTTCTGCTCAACGAGGATCATAGCCACACCTGTAGAATTAATGTCTTTTATTTTTTCGAATATCATGGATACAAGCTTGGGCGCTAAACCTGCGGACGGCTCATCAAGCAGCAGAACCCGTGGGTCCAGCATCAGGGCTCTGCCCATTGCTACCATCTGTCTTTGACCTCCGGAAAGGTGTCCGGCCTTGTGGTTTTTCCTTTTTTTCAGAACAGGAAAAAGCTCGAACACCTCATTCAGCCGGCTGCTGAAATCATCTGTTCTTATAAAAGCTCCCATCTCAAGATTTTCCTGGATCGTAAGGGATGGAAAAATATTTTCAACCTGCGGAACATAACTGATTCCTTTTTTAACAATCTTTTCCGGCTTCAGGCCGGTGATATCCTCATCCTTCAGGAATACCTTCCCTCTTTTTGGTGTAAGACAGCCAAAAATGGTTTTTAAAAGCGTGGATTTTCCCGCTCCATTGGGCCCTATTACTGATACGATCTCTCCTGCCCTCAGGACAATGGAAACATCGTGAAGTATATCTATTTCACTGTATCCTACAGTAGCGCCTTCAACTTTGAGTATCAAATTCTCTGTACTGCCCACCTAAATACGCCTCCAGAACACGTTTATCCTGTTGAATCGCCGCGGGCTTTCCTTCTGCCAGTTTTTTCCCTTCACTCATCACTATCACAGGGTCACAGAGATTCATCACAAGATCCATGTCATGCTCAATCAAAAAGAAAGTCATGTTTTTTTCTTCGCGCAATTTTCTGATATTACTGATCAGCTTTTTCATTAATGTGGGGTTTACCCCCGCGCCCGGTTCGTCCAGCAGAACAATTTTGGGTTCCGCCATCATACTTTTTGCCAGTTCAAGAAGTTTTTTCTGCCCTCCGGATAGGGTTTCTGCGTAGTCATCCTTGAGTTTTATAAGCTCGACAAATTCAAGGACGTCAAGCGATTTTTCTTTTAAAGCTTTTTCCTGCTTTCTCACGATGCCGGGGCGAAACCAGGTATTCCAGATCTTTTCACCGCTTTGCGAAGCCGGGATAATCATTAAATTTTCAAGTACGGTCATCTGCTCGAACTCACGGGTTATCTGGAAAGTTCTAAATATTTTTTTATGAAATATCTTATCAGGAGCTAATCCCTCGATTCTTTCCCCGTGAAAAGATATCTGCCCCTTATCCGGTTTAAAAAATCCTGTAATTACATTGAAGAGTGTTGTTTTACCCGCGCCGTTTGGACCTATAAGGCCCGTGATTGAGCCTTCTTCAACTTTGATGGAACAATCATTAACCGCTTTAAGCCCGCCAAAACTCTTTTCTACATTATTTACTTCAAGCATAGGAAACCACTTCCCCCCAAACCTGCAATCAGGTCATTATATTATCAGGAATTTTAAAAGTTTTGTCAATAGCATAATTTGCTAAACTTTAAAGCAGCCTAAAAAGCCATAATCGAAAATGACGGTTTATCAGCGTTCCTCAACAGGTACAGTTGTTTCGCAGATACGGCCATTAGTGATATTTACAAGCTGTTCGAAACCCATTGGAACCCCCGAAGAACCTGTTCCTGCGGCAGGGTATATGGTTTCGTATTGTTTCAGTTGTTCATCCAGAAAGACATCTATCCCTTCAATGCCAAAGGGACAAACACCACCTGGAAGAAATCCGGTTGCCCGGAGCGTTTCATCAGAATTTGCCATTCTGGATTTAACGCCTATTGTCTGTTTAAGTTTCGAAGATGAAACCTTTCTATCGCCCGGACAGATAACAAGATAAAATCGTTTATCTTTCCCGATAAAAAGAAGTGATTTGGCAATCTGGCCTACCGGAACGCCGAATTTTTTTGCGGCTAAATATGCAGTGGGTGTGCTTCCATCTTCAAATTCTACCGCCTTCAGATTGTTTTTATCCAGAACCTTTTTTACTTTTTCAGGAATCATGCCGTCCTCTTTATGCAGTTAAAGATGGCCAAAACCATAATCACTGCTTTATTAAAAGTCAATCATAATATTGGCGCCGGAAGATTGTTTACTTGACTCTATATTATCGTTATATTCAAGAATTAGTAGTCTAAATGACTGGAAAGGGTTGAAGATGAATAAAATTGACTGGGATAACCTGGGTTTTGAAATTAATCCTGCTGATAAGATGTTTATCGCTCATTATAGAGAGGGCAGGTGGGATGACGGTAAAATAGTTGATTACAGCACTATCCCCATTTATCCTTCAGCGGTAGTTATAAATTACGGTCAGGGTTTATTTGAAGGTATGAAGGCATACAGGACAGAGGATGGCCGGATAGCAATGTTCAGACCCCGCGACAACGCGAAACGGCTCAACAACGGATGCAGAAGGCTGTGTATGCCGGAGCTTGCAGAGGATTTCTTTTTAGAATCAGTAAAAGCGCTGTTAATTGAGAATAAGGAGTTTATACCCCCCTGTGGGAAGGGGGACCTTTATATAAGGCCCATTTTATTTGGTTCCGGCCAGATGCTTGGTGTAAATCCAGCTGATGAATATACCTTTATTATTTTTATGTCCCCTGTGGGCCCCTATTTCAAGAGCGGGTTTAGCGGGATAAATCTGGAAATTCGAGATGATTATCACAGGGCGCCTCAATTCGGCACAGGCGGGGTTAAGGCCATTGGTAATTATGCCGCATCGCTCTATCCAAGGCGGGTCGTGAAGGAGAATGAGTATGATGAGGTGATCTACCTTGACGCGAAAACTTGTACATATATCGAAGAGGTGGGTTCAGCAAATTTCTTTATGCTGAAGAATGGTGTTATTTCAACCCCCATGCTCGGTGGATCCATTCTTCCCGGAATTACACGGGATTCAGTTTTAACGGTTGCGCAAAAGAGGTTTGATCTTATACCCCAGGAGAGGGATATACGGTATGTTGAGGTGTTCAGTGCTGATGAGGTCTTCTGTACAGGTACCGCAGCTGTATTGACCCCCATATTGACAGTTTCATACAGGGGAAAACGGCATACGATTGGTGATGGGAAACCGGGCGGTGTAACCAGGAGGCTGTATGATGAATTAAAGGGTATTCAGCTTGGTGCAAGGCCTGATGATTTTGGCTGGTTTTATGAGGTAAAATAGGATTTCTTCGCGTTCATGGCTTATGATGCTTTTACCCAGGAAAAAATCTATCATCTTTCAATTTCATAATCCATTCAGGCTGTCCCTTAACATATACAATGGCCGTTTAGACACAATTTCCTGTGTAATATGGAGCATTAAATTTAAAATCCGTAAGTATGGGACAGCCTCCATTAGAAGAAGTTATTATTAATAGAAGGAAATCTTTCTTTTTTATTCATAGACATTTATCACATAAATCAGGATACACCAATGGTTAAGCTGCACATTCCGCCTGACCTTGAGCAAAAGTTAAAAAATTCAGGTTTGAGTCTCGATCTGAGTGGAGAATTAAAAAAGATCACCGTAATGTTTACGGACATGAGGGGTTTTTCGCGTTTGCTTGAAAAACGGGACGCAAAGCGTGTGCTCAAGATCCTGGATATTTATTTTCATATGCTTGTCTCCATTGTAAGAAAATACGACGGTATAGTAGACAAATTCCTCGGAGATGGCTTGATGGCGGTGTGGGGGCTGCCCGAGAATAAAAGGAGTGACGCGTATAATGCGATACGCGCGGCGATTGAGATGAGGATAGGAATGTTTCGTCTCATACCAGAGCTGGTAAGTATCGGAGAAGTCCCTCTGGAGTTTGGAATTGGAATAGGAACCGGTTCGGCCGTGACAGGGTTTGTGGGTCCCGCACAAAGGAGAGATTTTACCCTTGTTGGAAATTGCATCAACCGCGCGGCGCGGCTTCAATCGATAGCTTCTGACAACAGAATTTTTATTGACAGTGAGACTGAAGCAGAAGTTAAATCCTATTCATTCGTTCTCGACATCCCGGCTGAATCCCATGCTCACATAATGCCGAAAGAGAAGATATATGAACTTGAAGGAATATATGAGTTCAGTCATGAGTTTGAATCAATCAGGAAACATCCCAGGGTTATTGTTGCGAAAGTGGTTGGAATAACAAAGACCTCTTCACAGGAGAGGAAGGCGGCGCTCATTAAGAGCATAGGAGAAGGCGGTTTTGGAATTGAGATGCACGAGCACAAGAATTTTAACCTTGAAATCGGTGATGAGGCCGTATTTAATGCCAGCCGGCTCAGCCTCCTCGGAGATAAGGACGCGAAAGGGGTTGTTGTACGTAAAATGGAGCTAAAAGGTGGTGGAATTTTTCGAATAAAGACCTGGGATATCGGTGTCCAGTTACTGGAGCTGCCGATGGAGATAAAGAAAAGGCTTTTAAAGATCCTTGTGGGAAGCAAAATGGTCCGTGGTTTTAACGGACACGACGTTCAATGAAGAAGTCATTAATCTTTCCTGCTGACATACAGTTTAAGAGTCCCTCTTTCTGAACCCATCCCTTTCTTGCCATTATGAGTCCGTATTTTATGTCCTTAAAGCCTTCAATTGAATGAGCGTCAGGACCAAGGGAAATGATAATACCTTCCTCTGAGGCCTTTTTCAGGAAAGGCCAGTCAGGGTCCAGCCTGTGGGGGTTGCAGTTGTGTTCAAGTACAACTTTTTCATCTGCGAGAGCGAAGAGGATTTTTTCTTCATCAAACTGATACCCCTGTCTGGATAGGAGGAGCCTTCCGCTTATATGGCCGAGGATAGAAGTAT
>DAOVJS010000078.1 GCA_030673105.1 Spirochaetota bacterium | reverse complement strand
TTTCATCCTGTGCTGTTTTTCTTGTGCTTGGCCAGGCAATACTTCTTATGAGTGGGAACCTTGACCTTTCCATTGCTCAAATCGCCGGCTTATCAACAATCTTAACAAGTGCGATTTTTTATAAATGGTTTCCCGGGAGACTTCCAGGGTGGACAAGTATTGTTATTATATGTGCTATAGGTGGTATTCTTGGATGCATTAACGGATTTTTCGTTGGCAAACTTAAACTCAGCTCATTTCTTGTCACATTAGCAACATATTTTATTTATCGCTGGCAGCGCTATTATTTTATTGAAAGAGTAATCATGGGAAGTGAATTACCGGATGCTTTTCTGTTTGCAGGGAAAAGTAGTATACTTGGTATAAAAGTTAGTATTTTTATTATGATTATTTTTGGCATTATTATTTATTTTATCTTAAATCATATCAAATTTGGGAATAAGATTTATGCTGTAGGGGGCAACCCTTCTGCTGCAAAGCGGCTTGGAATAAATGTTGGCAACACACTAATTATAACATTTGCTTTTTCAGGTGTTTTAGCTGGAATAAGCGGCATGCTTTATGCGGGATATATAAATGCAGTTTCACCTGATATCGTAGACGGTTATGTTTTTATGTCTTTTGCCGGCGCCATCATTGGTGGAGTCTCCATGTCAGGAGGCAGAGGTACTATCAGCGGCGCGATAGGAGGAACTTTATTAATTATGACAATTGATATAGGCCTGATGCTATTAGATATGAATCCCTATATAAGATTAACATTTAGAGGAATTATTATCCTGATAGCAATTTTAATAGATAAAACAAGAATGTCAATAATAGATAAAATTCTGCTGCCTAAATAGCATATCTCTCCAAATTAAAGAAAAGTATCCTGATGTTATGATTCTTGTAGGGGAAGCTCCTTTAACTTTTGAAATTGCAGAATAATATGGTGCTGATGGATATGCTGATAGTTCCGGAACTGTAGTCGATGCAGCAACAAAACTTATAAAAAAAATAGGCTTATTATCGGAGAAAACACAATGCAGTTCAGACAAGATAGAATGACATCAGAAGAGCGATTGAATGCATTATTTAACAGACAGCCTGTAGACAGGGTCCCCTTTTTTTTATTTGGACTGGGATTTAATGCTGTAAATGTGGGATATCAAATTGCGGAGTATTACAACAACCCACTCAAGAGTTTTCATGCAGCAAAATGGACAATTGAACAGTATAACTGTGAAGAACTCCCCATTTTATCTTTTGCGTCTTTTGGTGTTTCAGAATTTGGAGGGGAAATAAAATGGCCGGATAGTGATTTTTCACAGGCTCCCTCGGCCACGCGGCATCCAGTGGAAACGGAGGAGGATGTATGGAATCTTAAGATTCCCGAAATAAGAACTGCAGGAGTTCTTCCAATATTTTTCGAATTTGCTAAACTATTTGAAAAAGTCGGATATCGTTATTATTCCATTGCCCCGGATGAGGTTTTTATAGGAGCTGGAAACCTATGTGGTTTGGAGAAACTTTGCAGATGGATAATAAAAAAGCCGGAAGTTGTACATCATCTTTTACGAATAGTAATGGATTTTAAGATAAAGACCGGATGGTATCTGGCAAAAACATTCGATAAAAAAAAACTTATTCCATGGCTAGGAGATCCTACATCTTCAAATGCTATCATTACCCCAAAGATATTTGAAGAATTTGTTTTTCCTTATAGTAAGGAACTTCATGAAAAATTACTGGATATGGGTTTTAAACATATTATTACACATATCTGTGGAGAACAAAACAAAAATTATCCTAACTGGGCACAGATTCCAATGGGAGAACCTGGTATTGTAAGTGTATCACCTGAAGTAGACCTTGAGAAAGCTATAGATTATTTCCCTGATGATATCATTATGGGTAACATAGATCCCGTTATAATTCAGACAGGATCACCAGCAGAAGTATATGAGCAAACAAAAATATGTATTGAAAAGGGGAAAAAAGCTAAACTGGGGTTTATACTTGCTCCAGGTTGTGAGCTTCCACCGAAAGCTCCACCCTATAATGTATGGACCATAAGGAAGGCTATCGATGATTTTGGTTGGTATGATTAGCAAAGGAACACGTTTTCTTTATA
The DNA here is from genome assembly GCA_030673105.1 of Spirochaetota bacterium. GTDB lineage: Bacteria > Spirochaetota > B62-G9 > B62-G9 > DRHN01 > DRHN01. Next base: position 7,636 of record DAOVJS010000078.1, on the reverse strand, counting down.
GATCTAATTCCCGCCTTAAAATCTCAACAACTTATAACTATTCACATTTTCTTGACATACTGTTATTATCAATGTAGGATAAAAGTAACTAAGGTAAATAACCTATCAATAATAACGATATAAACAAATGAAAGAGAAATATTTAATTGGTATCGATATGGGTGTTACCCTTGTCAAGGTTGGTATATACGATATAAATGGCAGCTGTATTAATATGGTCACAGATAAATCGCCTGCCGATTTACCGGGACCTGGTATTTTTGTGCAGTCCGGTGAAGATTTTTTTCGAATTGTTATTAATACACTAAAAGATTCTATGGAAAAATCCGGAATGTTTAAAGAAATGTATAAAAATAAGCGGGAGGTTCAATACAGACAATATAAGGATTTTTCCGTTCAGGTTGGAAAAAAGTCTTAATAAAGATTTCGACGATTATGTAAATGATATATCAGAAAAATTAAATGAAGCAGTAATGTCTGCTGAAAAAGCTCATAAGTGTCTCATCATTGAGAACTGCCCTTATTCATACTTGCCCAGGGGAAATATGACCTATGAACTAACTAAAAAGATAAGCAGTAAAAGTTTTAAGCTCTTATGGGATATTGGTAATAGTTACAGGTCTGAGTTTCTGATATTTCCGGATGAATATAAAAAAGACAGCTTATTGGAAGAATATAAAAAGATCAGGGAACAAGTCGCATATTTTCATTTAAAAGATTATAGAAAACTTGACAGCGGATTCCAGCATGCGGCTTTCGGGGAAGGTGATATCGGATTCGCTCAACTGTTAAATGTTATACAAAAAGATGATGGAAATAGATTTATTTCACTTGAACCTGAAATAAATCATGAAGGAGTGATTAAAAGTATTCAAAATTTATCATCGATGTAAGATAGTTCCACATATCCTTTATGACTATTTTCTCATTTTCCTTGACATACATGTAGGAAATAATGCCCGTCTTACTATCCAGCCTTACCAGAAGCCTTTCACTCTCAAAAACAAGGTCCTCATTCACCACCCTTCTATTGTCTATACTGCCAGGTCACCGGTAAATCTTTTAGTGGGAGAACTGTAATGTTTTGGGCTGATTTATGTTGGTCATATCCAGGATAGATAATCCACAGGTGGTCGATTTCAAGATCATTAACTGCTGTGATCATTGATTTAGTAACCCGGGAGCATCAAGATATTTAAATTCTATCCCCCAGTTTTTCCCTTTTTCAACCCAGAAAAGATCCAATTCCGCTCCTGAATGAGTAATCCAGAAATATAACTGTTCTTTTCCTTTTCCGATACTCCGGCATACGCATCCCAGAGCAAACCCTTCCCATGAAGCTCCAAGCTTGTTGTGTGAAAGTAATTGATCTATACTTTCAATTGACATAAGAGAGTGAAATATTCCAGAGTCCTTCAGGTACATCTTTGGTCTTTTAACAAGCCTTTTTCCAATATTAACATACCATGGTTGAAGTGTACTTATCATGAAGGTTCCTTCAAGAATATCAATATATTTCCTGACTGTTACATCGGAAATACCAAAGGAACGTCCGAGTTCAGAATAATTTATTATCTGTCCATGGTAATGAGCTACCATGGTCCAGAATCTTCTAAGCATATTGGCTGATATTTGTATACCAAGTTGAGGAATATCTCTTTCTAAAAATGTTCTAATGTAATTTTCTCTCCATAGCAAGCTGTTTTCTTCATCTGAAGCCGTGAATGACCTGGGCAGCCCTCCCCGCAACCATAGCTTATTTATATTCTCAACTCCTATATCTGAGATCCTGAAGCCGCCGAGATCACAATAAGCAATTCTCCCTGCAAGTGACTCAGAGCTCTGTTTTAAAAGACTCCCTGATGCACTGCCAAGGATAAGGTATTTTTGGTTTGGTCTATTATCAACAAGATGCCTGATTAATGTAAATAGATCAGGCGAATGCTGTATTTCATCGATGATGATGAGTCCTTCAAGATCCTCAAGGGCTCATTGTGGCTGTTCGAGTCTGGCTATATCTCTTGGATTTTCAAGATCAAAATAATGGTTATGATTAATTTGCCTGGCTAAGGTTGTTTTACCGCACTGTCTTGCTCCTATTAAGGCAGTAACTTTAAAGGACGTTATAAGCTTTTTAATAGTATTTAAATCAATTTTTCTTTCAATCATACTATGGATATTAACATATTACCATGAAATTTCAAAGGAAATATTTGATATTTCAAGGTAAATGATATAAGTGGTAGATATCTTCAAACATTTTTCATCAAACTTCACTATGTTAAATCATATTGGTCATAAAACCATTTGTATATCTTGCCATATCACTTACATCAATCAGGCTTCCTTCATATATTTCTAACTGACCACCGTCGCGGTTCAGAATCAATGCCCCGGTCTTTTTGTTTATTCCTGCGGCGATACCCTTAAACTCACCGCTGTCATTAATAACACACACTCTTTTTCCCCGCAGATCCGCCTCAGTTTCCCATTCATTCATAACTCGCGTTATACCACCTTTTTTCACCCTGTCCAGGATTAAAAAGAGCTCGGCTATCAATGAGGACAGGAAGTCCTCCTTTAAAATCCTTTCCCCTGTCTCGATGTAGTAGGAAGTCGAGCCATTCCTGACCAATAGAGGCATTTCCTCAGAGTTCAGGTTGACGCCGATGCCGATTACAGTACGGTTTCTACATTCCTCTGTAATTACTCCGGAAATTTTTTTTCCGTTCTCCCACAGGACGTCATTTATCCATTTAAGCATCACAGGGGCCTTATGTTTTATTAACGTTATATATACAGCGTAGGCAGACAGCATGCTGTAAGGAACGCGGAAATCATACTCGGTTAATATAAGGGAAAAAATAATATCCTCACAGGTGGAAAACCATCTCCTGCTGTATCTACCCCTTCCTGTGGTCTGTACATCAGAAATTACAAGAGTCCTGTCTATAACGAGTTCTTCCTCAAGATTAAATGCAGCATCCATAGTCGAGGAAACTGTGTCAAACCAGTATGCCCTGCAGGCTCCGGATTTCAGCCCGGGTACCAGTTCCGCTAGTCTGTTCTCGTTTTCCAGCATTCTTTTCAAAAGAATTTCCTTATTTGCTTAGAATAGGATTCATGTATTTAAGAGCCCCGGGAGGCAATTACTTTTTAAATGGCCTTGGCACAATACCAAAGAGTTTTGCCCCCTCCCTGCACTGCTGTCCGTTCAGGAAATATATTTTTGCGACCCGCCCTCTTTCTCCTTCATATATGATTTCCCTCCTTTTTTTCATCACCATGGCAATCGCAAGTACGTATCCTTTCTCCACAGTATCACCTACATTCACAAAAGCAGGCATCCCCGGATTCGGAGAAATATAGTACTGGGCACCCTGCCGGGAAAGAACAAACTTATAATGGCGCTCCTCTTCGAGTACCTGCTCCTCCTCCTGTGTCAGCCTGTGTTCGAGGTCCATCACATGGGTATAATAGCCGCAGAAACTGTTATCAATAGGCTTGTTAATCTTTCTCACGACCCCGGTATTGATATCACAAAACCTGTTTTTTATAAGGTCCAGTCTTGTAATAGTATAGAGAAGATCACCCTCTTCGATACTCTGATCCTCTGTAACCTTTATAGATACGATGCCTGTATGATTTGTGTAATATTTATTAACTCTATAAAAGCCATCATCTCTTTCATCAATTTTACTTTCAATTGCCATGTCAGTAGCTTTCTTCCCTTCCTTTTAGCTTTTTTAACTCCAGTAATCTTGAAATGGCATCCTTTAGATCGTGCCGTTTGACCACCAGGTCAATACCGCCCCTCCCCAGAACCATGTCTGAATGCTGGTAATTTTTAGGTTTCTTCTGCTTTACGGTCTGTTCAATCACATGAATTCCTGCGAAACCGATCTGGGCATTTGGTTCCGCGAGTATAAAATCACCGAGGCTGGCATAACTTGCAAGAACTCCTGCCATTGTCGGATCAGTATAAACCGAAATGTAATATCCCCCCGCCTGTTTATACCTGGCAACCGATATGCTTGTTTTCACCATCTGCATCAAAGCCAGGATACCCTCCTCTATCCGGGCGCCGCCTGATTGATGAACCGCGACAAGCGGCTTTTTTTCCCTCATAGCCCTCTTCACGGCCCGCAGGAACTTCTCTCCTTCCGCGCTCCCAAGTGTACCGGCCCTGAACCTCACGTCTGTAAAAACCATAACAACAGGATGTCCTCCGATCAGCGCGTACCCTGTAATCATGGCGCACTTTCTTTTCGCAACCTTCTTCGCCCTCTGTAATTTCCTGTCGAACCCGTCAAAATCAAGAGGATTAACAGATTCGATACCCTCGTTGAATTCGCGAAAACTGCCCGTGTCTGAAAGCAGCTTTATATAGTTATCAATGATCATCCGGAAATGGTACCCGCAGTGAGGACAGGTGCCGTCATACTCCTCAAAAAGAGTCGGAACCCAGATATCCTGGCAGCCGTGAATATTCGTATTAGGACATTCAACCCACCTGTCTTCATAAAACAGAACCTTTGGCTGCACTTCAGCTTTTAAAAGAAATACTTCTTTTTTTTCCTTAATTCTCATCTTTCGTATGAAATCCATACTTTTCCTGAAGGGTGTAAAGAGTGTATGAACCCACTTGATTCTGTAAAGCTCCCCTATAATATGCTTGAGCTTATCGGATACACTCGTGTGATAAATACCTATTTTTTTGTATTTCCTGTACCGCTTTCTTAAAAGGCCGGGAACCTGAAACCACCTGATCCTCCAGACATTTTCAATTTTAGAATCCGGAATAAAAAAAGGAGAAATTTTCCTCTTTACCTGGCTCAGGCCCTCAATAATGGCCTCTTTGACATTCCGGTAAAACTCTTTATCGCACTTACGCGCCCCAATCGTAGGTTCTTCCACAATCCTGTCAACAACGTCCAGCCTGCGCGCGTTCTGAGCTGTAATTTTCAGGTTTTCAGCCGCCCTGTCAAGATCCTTCTCCGAAATGTGCCTTTTATCCTTTGCAATAATCGCCGCTCCGCCGCTTATGGAAATCACAGAATAGTAGGCTTTACTCAGCATAATCCTGTAATCACACGCGTCGATCGCGAGAGCTCCCCCGGACCCGCCCTCTCCAATGATAACAGAGATATGAGGAACTTTTAAAAGATACTGTGTCTCAAGGTTTTTCGCGATCCTCTGGGCAGGCAAAAACTCCTCAAGAGGCCAGGAGCCCGGGGTATCCACAAATGTAACAACAGGAATTCCGAACTTTTCAGCAAGTTTCATTGCTCTAACCGCTTTAAAATTACCCTGCGGGAGAGCGCTGCCTCCCCGCCTGTAGTGCTCTGAAAACCCACCTTTTTCATGGCCGATTACCATGACATCATTACTGTCCAGCCTGGCAAAGCCGCATACAACAGCAGGGTCCGCGCTGGTTGCGTTGAAGCCCTTGATCTCCTCAAAAGCCTCAAACACCTCCCTCGCGTAATCGAGTGTTTTCGGCCGCTGTTCGCTCCTGGAGATTGAATCAATATTTCTGGGAGTAAGGTTTGAAAAGTAATGATCTTCCACAGCAGAAAAGAGGGAGATAAAACTGCTCAATCTATTTGCCGCGATGGTGCTGTTATCATTCCTGATAAAACTCTCCGCTTCCTCCAGCTTTGTTTCCATTTCTTCTATTTCTGCGGCAGGGATACCGATATTGATATCCTTTAAATATGAGATTTTATCCTTACCATCTTCTATCTGCTGAAAGATAATTTTTTCTGTTAAATCCATTTCCTGCCTTATATTTTTCAATTAAGGTATATATTGATATGTATATTTATAAGTCACTGTTTGCTGCAAAGTAGCAGGCTAGACTAAAATTCAGACACGTTCATTGAGCTAAGAAAATTAGTTTTTCACCTGAACAAGTATTATATTTTTATAAACAGTCATAAAATTTATAGAGTATATAAATGCAAGTCAACAAGAAACCTCTTATTATAATCTTGGGCATTCTGTGCGTTTTGCTTTTAACATACGGGTGCGTTTCTCCATCCAAGTCTTCTATTTCCGGGAAAATAATCATATATTCCGGAGGAAGCCAGACCTCAAGCATCTCAAACGTTTCTCTCAAAATCTTCTATGATAATAAAAAATCCAGCGAACCTGTACCCGAATTTGCTCCAGATGAGATCATTGTTAAATATAAGCCGGGTGTGGATCCGGATTACATGGCGGTCAGCACCGCAGGGAGTGGCTATTCTGCTGTTAAAGGTTCAAACAAAACAGGCAGAGGCGCTGTGAGAGTTCTAAAGCTGGATCATGCAGAAAAGGCCCTTCATCTTACAAGCAGTATCAGGGATAGAACTCTAAAGGAGATCGAAAGGCTCAACAACCTGCCATACGTTGAGTACGCGGAGCCTAATTATATTTTCAGAGCGCAGTTCACACCAGACGACACTGAATATACAAAACAGTGGCACTACCCTTTAATTAAAATCGATAAAGTGTGGAGCGACAGTTCATTAACCTCTTTAAACGATTTATCCTCTGTTACTGTTGCTGTTATTGATAGCGGTATTGTGAGGTACCTGGGAAACGATCATCCTGACCTTTCCGGTATTTTCAGGGATGAGTATGATTTCATCAGTAGAACCATCATTTCAGCCGACGATGATGGACTTGATGACGATGCAACTGATCCAATTATTTCCGGTTCATTTTTTCACGGGACCCACGTTGCAGGTACCATCGGAGCATTAACAAACAACGGAGCAGGTGTCGCGGGTGTTGCCGGCGGTTATAATTCCGGCGTAAGGATCATGCCCCTCAGAGTACTTGGATGGGATGGAGATGACTATGGAATAGGATATTCCGATGATTTCGCACAGGCTATTCTTTATGCTGCCGGTTTAACAAATGACTACAATGTTGACCCTCCAGCCCAAAAAGCTGATGTTATCAACCTGAGTATCGGGGGTCCTCATTCCCAGTATGTAGGGGATGCAATTACTGATGCTTACGCTGCCGGAGTCACCATCGTGGCTGCTGCAGGAAACGAAAGCACAAAAAGCCCAAGTTATCCTGCGGCTTACCCCGAGGTTATATCGGTTGCAGCCGTAGATGTAGGTGCTGTAAGAGCGTACTACTCAAACTACGGTGACACAATCGATATCGCAGCTCCCGGAGGGGACATGACCCCCGATGGAGGCATGAGATTCGACCTGAATTTTGACGGTATTAAGGACGGTATATACAGCACCCTTTTTGATGGCGTTGAGCAATTCATATACGATTACATGTCGGGCACATCTATGGCTACACCACATGTGGCGGGAGTTGCCGCATTAATTATAAAGGCGCTTGGAAATCCGTCTCCTTCAACCGTAAAAAATATACTTACGGGTACTGCTATTGACCTTGGTAACTCTGAATTTTATGGAGCAGGTCTTGTCAACGCCCACGCCGCCGCAAGCAAGGCTTTTGGGCAAGCTCAGCCACAGATACCGGTGCTCCATCCTTTCCCAAAAACAGTCCTGCTCGATGGATTAACTTCAAGCGGCAGCTTCACTTTGAAAAACATCGGAAACAGCACCTCTATTAACATAATAAATATTACAAAGTACCGCTTTGATTTTATCTTTGAAAT
>DAOVJS010000186.1 GCA_030673105.1 Spirochaetota bacterium | reverse complement strand
GCCGAAGGTTTTAAACCCGGAACCTTCTAGTATTTACCTTTGAGCCGGAAAGACTTTTCTCTGTTTATATAGAAGCAATTAATGTACCAAAACGGTCAATTGATAGAGTCTGAGATGTAAAACATTATATATGAAATAATTATGAAGGTGAGTAGCACAGGGGAGGGGGGATAGATTTTAATTTTAATGACAGTATTGTATCTTTAAATCTATTTCCGGTTACATTTTTGTAATTATTTCAGGTTTTTCAAGTTCATCATGAACCACACCTTCCGAAATATATTTATCCATCTGGTTAATAAATTGAACATTCGGTTTTGATCTATGCGTACTTACCTGGTAATTTCTGCGAGATCGACAACTTCTATTTCATCAGGTGCACGAACAACCACCTCTTTCAGCGTTTCATTCGGCCTGCCGAAATTAGTATAGATTGATGCCTTCACTACCATTGGCCCGTATCCATCCCGCCTATAACCTGCATGATTTATAAATTTTATCCTGTACTCGCCTTTAACAGCGTTTTTGATATGATACACATCAGGTCCAGGGCTCGAGTAATTAACCGGCGTCACCAATCCTCCGGCATCTGTCCTGGTATTATAGTAATAGGCTTTCTCCCCGCCGGGCTCTATGACAAGGAGCCCGCCGGCGTAATCCTCCTTCGACCATTCAAGAACTATCCGGATGTCGACGTCCAGATTTTCTGCAGGTATTTCTACAGGCATATATTCAGTAATTTCAACGCCTTCCCGTTCCATAAGACTGCGTATGCGTGCGTATTCGATCAGTGCTGCTAAACGCACACCTCCAAAGCCCTCATCACCGTCACTGTCCGGCGGTTCATGCCAGTCTTTTGACCACCAGAAGTCATTTACCACACGGGACAGAAGCTCAAGGCAGACGTCATAGTTTTTCAGCTTTGCTTCAATTAACGCGAGATGCCGGATGGTATAAAAGTTATTTGGATCCAGCTCGAGAAGACGCTTTATAAATTGTTTACTATTCTCCGGTTCACCATATGCTTCCAGAAAGTAAGCTGACGATCTTAAAATAACCGGATCGAAATATCCATATTCGAAGATGTTGGATATTATGCGTAATCCCAGTTGGTGTTCACCGGCTGTGAAAAACCACTCAGCACAATCAAGATAAAAAACAGGACTCGCAGCCCATTCCTCTTTCTGCTCGAGATATATCTGGTAGGCCTTTGTGATACTCATGTCTTTCAGTTTTTCCAAATATGACGGTGAAGCGTTCCATGATTTAACGGTAATTTGGAACTTTGCATGTCTGAGCTCTTCACCGGGCTTTTGCTCCGGCTCATCATCAGATTCTTCTTTACCGCCTTTATTGTGTACGGCAATTCCAGGACCCTGCACGGAATAAGTATGCAAGCGCGGGACTGTGAGGTTATATACTGTAGCGTCTTCATAGGTTGTTTCGATTCGATCGATGGGTATTTCGCCATTGACTCTGGATATCAGAATATCCCCTATTTGTAGATCTCGGGCTTCTACCCACCGGCCTCCCTCCGCCGCTGTCCTGTCTTTTTCAGAAACATCTCTAGCTGAAGGCCGTGATTCCAGCTGTATCCCTTTCACTACCCAAAAAGGATGATTCCCGGTGGTCTTGATTTGTGAACCTTCCATGTGAACTGTGACTACATCACCGCGGTATGAATGCACAGAGGTGTTGTCTACTCTTTGAAGAACCCAGGTTGAGGAACGAACATCCCAGGAATAAACCTCTTCACCTTCTTTGATCTTCTCGATCGGCTTTGTCCCTGCGTCCGTAAGGATAGGTGTTCCAGCAACAAAGCAGCCCCCTCCACTTTCCGGAGTCTCTTTTGGAGGATACACTTTATCTTTTATGTAGTAACTTTCTGTTTCCTGTACGGGATTTCCCTGTTCCCACCACTTTTTATAGCGCCGTGAGAGGGAAATAATTTGTTCGGAAGCCAGAAGCAAACTCTCCTCCTCCCAGTCACGCAGCCATGCCGCCTGAGTTTCTACCTGTTCTTTGTATTTCTTTCTCATCCCTTTTAAGCTTTCAGGCGGTTCCACCCGGTACCGGACGTATTGCTGCAGGGTCTCGAGTACCAGAAGAGATGTGTGGGGTGTGACAAGGCCGTAGAATTTGCCCGCTTCTATGAGAGCAGAGCGGCTGGCTTCAGGAAAAGCGGAAAGATTATCTATGAGCAGCTGCGCCCAGAACGCGCGGATGATATCTCCAGACTCCGGGCCTGGTTCAGCCATTCGAAATTGGGACAATCGATTCATCCCGGTTCGAATAGTTAACAGAGCAGAATCTTTTTGCAGCTTACCACAAACCGTGACAAAACCTGTTGATTCATCATCTGCACGCCAAAATACATCGGTAATCCTCCCTTCATCGTATTCAATGTCTTTAACCGGATGAATCTGAAGTGCCATCCTGCCAATGATATCTTTTTCGTTTATTGCGGTTATATCGAAAACGGCTCCCCCGGAATCTCGTGCCAGCTTTCTCGCAAGAGGCATATTCTCCGGCAGCGCATCGGAAAAGATGTATATCGGGTACAAAATAGAAGGAATACTCGTAAGGCTCTGATTCGTATTTGGATTTTTGTCGGTAAACAGACATATGATTGCCTTTTTCTCCGGATCCTTCAATGTCAGCCTGCTCAGCTCATCGAGAACTGAATGAAGATTTGTAGATCCATCATATACTATGTTGCTCAACGCTTTGAGAACACTCTCTGTATCGCCTGCTGTCTTTTCGAATCTCATTACAGTGTCAGTTTGATCCCGGAAAGGAATTATGCATATTTCGTCTGGTTTGAATTTTTCCATGACTGCCTTTAGAAGATGAATATGCTGTTCGCGGGCAATCTTACCAGCCGAAGCTGAGGCGTCCCAGAGAACATACAGGGCATCTACACTACGGACAATCCTGCCCTGCTCGATGGGGTTCTGAAGTACGAAGTAGACCTCACCGTCTTTTTCACTCCTTTCAACCCAAAGGCGTTTCCCCTCACGATCTGATATAATGATGTTGAGATCCTCTTTAAAGGTAAAATCGCGGAATCGAGTCGAAACGTGATATTTCTCCCCCTTTTTTTTAAACTTTAGTGAACGTGTTTTTGTCCATTTAATAATAGGTACGGTATCCATAAAAGCATCGATATGAACATCGACGGTTTCGACAGGATAATCGGTTCGAAGGGGAAGATAGTAGGTGTATTTGATTCCTTCCGATGACGGAGCATCCCTCAGCATAGAAGCATATCGAATCATGATAGTTCTGGACCCCTTCGGCGGTATGGGGTAAACACGGGTACGGAATATATTGTCCCCTGCCCACTCAACGAGACCTGGGTCTATCGCGCGTCTTACCTCGGTTTCGAAGATGTATTGGGCTTTCGCTTTTTCCACTACCACCCCTTCCACCATCTTGCCTTGTATATCAAGCGCGTAACCGTTCACCGTCGATCCCTCCGGAAGCGGAAAATAAAAACTCCCCTCAAGGTTGTCGTGATAATCGCTTTCAAAAGTCATGGTGATGGCCGTTTCCGCGATACATCCGTGAATCCGTATTGCGATATCCATCTTACTGATAGGAAGCGGTTCTTTCAGGACAATATTTTTTCTCGGGTCCCTCACCGAAATGTACGGCTTTATCAGCTCTTCCGCTCCGGCATAAAAACTGCTCAGGCAGAATAAAATTATGAAAATAACTGTAATTTTAGACCTCATGTTGTTACCTCCTTATCCGTATCAATCCATAGTTTTTATTTCTTTTTAAACAGCACTTCCTGTATCAGATAAAACTTCGGGTTTACAGGTTACCCTTTAATAGCAGACAACTATCTACTATTGTATTAGCAAGCATCATGCCAGAAGTGCTTGGACTGTAATTATTTGATATGTAGTAATTAAGGCAGATGATCAGCCAGAGTACCCTCATCAACTTTTGTCGTGTATATTTCAGGATATGGCGATTAATTCTTTATGTCAAAATGAGATACAAAAAAACAAAAGATTTTATCAATAGACAAAGGTTGATACGGATGTGAATGTATTTATTTCAACAATGGAATATTCAAACATTGTTAAAAGGGGTTAATTATAGCCGGTGTGAGATATCCATTAACCTCCGGGATTAGAGGCTGTGGGTTAGATCCTGACATTAGTCAAAAATGATATTATATTTATGAATATGGGATATAAAGAAAAACAGGGAAGAAACTTATGAAAACAAGGGAAGATATAGAAGCAACATTAAGAAAAAATATACCTTTTTTAAAAGAGAAATATAATGTCGATAAAATAGGGATTTTCGGTTCTTACATAAGAGGGGAAGAATCTAAGGAAAGTGATATAGATATTTTAGTGGATTTTGAAAATCCTATTGGATGGGAATTTATTGATCTTAAGGAGTTTCTTGAGGAAATATTAAATAAAAAGGTAGATTTAGTTACAGTCAAAGCATTAAAACCACGGTTAAGGGAAAATATCCTAAAAGAGGTAGTCTATGCATGGAAGAAAACCTAATATCTTCATTGAAGATATATATGAAAATGTATGAAGATTTCAATGAAAGTAGAAATACCTAAATAGTCTTCCGGATTGTTCAGCCCATGGTAGTACCAAAATTATTTTTAATTCAAG
>DAOVJS010000039.1 GCA_030673105.1 Spirochaetota bacterium | reverse complement strand
TAATTGCCCTGCAAATAAGATAGATTCCCAAGGTTGGCAAGCGCGCTAAGGTAACCCGGATCAATCTGCAGAGCTTTTCGAAGTGCACGTTCCGCCTGAGGATACTGTGAGAATCTGGCGTAGGCTATCCCCAGCCTGTTGTAGTCCTCTTTTTTCCCGCCGGTCCGTGCGGCTGTTATATAATCATCAACAACCAGATCAACTAGATCAGCCAGATCCCGCTTGAATCCATCTACTATGGCCTCTTTTTTCCCATACTGAAGCCCTAAATCTGTCTCCTTTAACCCTACAGGCCGGTACAGCTCCTGTGAAGCGCGTGTAAGGAAAAATCCCCTTTTCTCAGGAGTATTGTCGTACATACTCCACTCTTCGATACCTTTCCTCCAGGCTGGGAGAAAGTCCGCTGCCCCGATCATCGTTATCTCTACAGGTATCCACAACTCACCATCCACAGTGATGGTCATAACCCTCTCAGGATGAATCTGTTTATATGACTGGCCGGAAGCCCTGGTATTAAACGCTGCATATATATGTCCCGGAGTTGTAATAAACCCTGTTTCTATTCCCACTGTTTCAAGGAGACTGCAGTAAAGTACGGTGAGGTCATCACAGTCTCCTGTTATCCTATTCAGGGTATCACGTGGAAGACTTATAGAATCAACTACCATGGTGTTTTCCTGCACAGATGTAAATGGTGAAGTTGGATCAACCTGATAGATACACCCTATTTCACCTAATGCGTGAAATACCTGCATAGCAATCTGGAGCTGCTCATTAAAAACAGGGATAACTTCATTTTTACATGCCTGACGGATAAAACTTGAATAATTTCTCAAAGCGCTGTCCGCAGGAGTGATGAATGCAGCAACCTTCTTATCGTCATCCCAGGTAATGGCAGTTTTATCATGCAGATCATAGGAAATGGGCTGACGCTGTTCAACCGGCTTCCCTTTGGATGTGTAGCTCACAATGATCTCTCCTGTTAACGGAGTGATCCCTTCTGTCCTAAAAACCTCCTCATTAAAGGATGCGGTTATTTGAACCTCCCTGGTCTCTCCAGGGCTTAGTTCAGGGATCACAGCCGACGGCGTTGGGGAGTCCATATATCCTGCCTGAAAGAATGAAACCTCAATGTCAGTTATGGAGTGCTTTTCAAGGTTGGTAATATTTACCTTCCCGACAGGATTCTTTACATAATAACTCTGCATCGCGGCAAACAGCGGCTGTATAGACGCATCCTCAAACCTGATGCTCCTGATAAGTGCTGCAGGCGAATCAGGGTCTTCCCCAAAACGGTAATGGGCAGAAAACCCTATGCCAAGGATCAAGCCGTTAAAATCTTTTAACGGACTGAGAGAGAGCAGGTATTTGATATTGGGATGAATATCAATGCTGAAGTTGTAGGAAGGGTTAAGGCAAATCCTCCCTCCAAGCTCAAATAAGATGTTGGATGAGCCTGTCTTTTCTTCTTCAGGTATAAGATTTGGAAATACCGCCTGGGAATACCCACCGAAGATCTCTGCTCCTATCTCAAAGTTTTTCGAAAACCGGTTTGAATAAAGAATGCCCAGGGCCCCATAATAGTGCTGGTGATCCCATTCTTCCGGATCCACCGAATCCTGGCTGTCAAAATTCATTATTCCTAACCTCAATGTGGGCTGTAGAACGGGAATCGATGGAATAGGCCACCTGAGGTATGCTGCAATCTCGTAGATGTGAAAGTTACTCCCATAGTCTCCGAAAGGAGAGAGGCTTTGATACTCTACTCCAACAGACAGCGGAAAACGGTAGTAGGTATTGTAATCAAGCTCAGTTTCCTTTGAATATGCATGGATCGAGGTAAATATAAGAATTAATAATAATAGAAAAACGACTCTCTGGGCACGACCGAAGAATTTTAACATTTTCATGGTGTTTCTCCCGAATCGGATCAATACATTTTCCTTCAATACAACAGTTTACCACGGAATTTGCAGATTTCAATAACCGGGGGTGGGAATTCGATTTGTGGAGAAAAATACCCGCTTCCTGCTGTTCTCGATCACCGCTTTTACGCCGTATATGAGGGAAGATGCAGGGTCCTTTACATCCTGAGGCATAACCGGTATTCAGATCATGTGGATATACTCAAGCTTTTCACAGATGCGTGAAAACAGCTCCTTACTGTATTTTAATCTTTATCTGTCAGTAACTTTTTCCCGGGCACTGTGAAAACAGTGATCAGGTTTAAATGTACCTGCCTTCGTACTTATAAAACAACTTTCCGGATTTTGAGCATGTCCGCCAGCGCGGCAAGCTCGCCCCTGGCATCCCCGTGAACAACCGCCCAGTGGTGGCTCGTGCCGTTTTTCGCATTTGACTTTAAAAACTCCATTATATCAGGATCAATTTTAATGGAACAGTGCGGGTACCCCTCTACCCGCAGGTCACCGCCGAGAGACTCACCTCCCAGTACCGTCATCTGGAAACCGGCAGCCATGCTGATGAAATTTACTATTGTAACCCTGCCCGGCTTTCCAATGAACTCCATCCACACGCCTGAAATGCCCGAAGTTGAATCCATCAGCTCGTAATCAGGTGTGATGCTTACATTTTCATTGCCGTACGCAAGCAAATAATTGGATGGGCCCGCGTGTCCCGTGGCTATGATGTTGTCCTCCCTGTCGATATTGAATATTTCGGTGAACATTACAGGCCTGCCGGTCAATTTCTGGAGAATAACCATTGCCGTTGTTCCGCCCAGGTCCCCTTCGTTTCCGACTATTTTATCTGAACGCGCCAGTCTTTCAGGGTAGAGACAGGGCCTCAGCCCCATTACCTCATGGAGCTCGGGATTGAGGTCGCTTAAAGCAAGTCCGTCAATATCCATATCGAATATGATCTTTTCCAGACCCAGTGATGCCCTTGCAGATCTGGAGAGGTTTTCGTCATCAATACGTCCGTCAATCCGGAAATCAGACTTCACTTTCTTTACATATTCACTGACAGACCTGTCCGGGATACTGTCGGCCGCCTTCTTCAGCTGGAGAACAGATATGTATTCGACAATCGGCCCTATCTGAGAATAAAGCTGAAACTCATCTATATAAGTAACTATCATCTGATCGTTTCTATAAGGGAGAACACCAAGCCTCGTGGTCTTCAGTTTACTGCAGACAGCAGCGGCCCGCGCTATCCCCTCAATTTCGGCGAAAGGCTCTATCTCTTCAGTGCTGCCGAACACGTAAAACGGTGACGCATTCATTCTTTTTATCACGCCAAACCCAACAAATGAACCCACAATCCCCGAGTTCCGGAAAAGCTCCATAATACTGCTTTTTTCCGGAGGTTTTATATAGGGTGTATTGACCCACACAACGCACGGCACTATTTCCATTATTCTCCTAAATGGAAGAAGATACTCATCCTCTGACCATACAGTAAAACAGAATAAAACCGCGTCTACATTTTCGGATAACAGCATGCTAGCGGCTTTGCGGGCCTTTTCCATGGAAGTCACAACCGGCGGATTTACCACTGTCATGCTTTCAGATAACCTCCGTACAATCCGGCCGGTGTCTTCCGTCAGAGATTTTTTAAATTTCTGTGAATTTTCATCTTTCCCGAGCACCACTTCTTCAAACCACCTGGCAGTAAAAAAAACTATCCCCAGTTTAGGCTTACTCTTTTCCATACCCCGTATCCCCTTCAAACTGTAATATTTTTTATCATGGCCCGGACAGTACCGTGAAGAAGCGTATGCTCACCGCTTACATTGCCGAACAGGCCGATTTCATCGCCCTACACCCCGGATGTTTTCTTATTGCTGCTGCAGACACCGGTTTTTAACTAAATTAAACCTACTATAATTTTTCAATGATTTTATGTCAATGATTTTTAAACAGGGACCTCGTAATAAAAATATTGACAGTAAAATACTTTTATATAAAATAAATAATGTCCGTCGTTGGTAACGCTATCGATAATCTAAACAGAAATCAGGAGGGCCGTCATGAGACCGGAATTTATGAAAGTTCTTTCTGAACGTGATATTTCCCTGGTGCATGAATCGTCTGTCAGGATACTGGTGGAAACAGGCGTCATGATCCAGCTTCCCGAACTTCTGGCAAAGCTCGGGAACGCAGGTGCAGTGATAGATAAGAACAGCGGTATAGCGAAATTCCCGGAAAAGGTACTGGAAAGATTTCTTGGAAAAGCACCGGAAAGGATGTTTCTTTTCTCTCGAAAGGATAGAAAACCTATAGAAATCGGAAACGGAATTACACGCTCGATCAGCGGCTTTGACGCCACTTTCTCGCTCGACTACAGCACCGGGAAAAAACATCCCATAACTAAAGAAGAGGTTGGAAATTACGCGTGGATCGCGGACCGGCTGGAAAACATAGACATGGTGGGAAACCAGGGAATCCCTCAGGATGTTCCACAGGAAAAAGCTGGGGCCCATTCAGTTGAAGCGCTGCTGCAAAACACTGCCAAACACCTGATAATCGCCCCGGACACGGGCAGTGCAGCGAATACCATCTACGGGATGATAGGGATTGCCACAGGAAAGGATGATATAGGCCAGGAGCCTGTTGTATCATGCCATATTTCACCATCAGCACCCCTGAGATGGACACCAAACGCGTGCGATATCATTCTTGAGACCGTAAAAAACGGCATTCCGTTTCTTATTTTACCTTCGCCAATGGCAGGTATTACCTCACCGGTCACCATAGCCGGCCACCTTGTTGAGCACAACACAGAGATTCTCTCGGGATATATCATTTCACAGGTCCTCAGAGAAGGCCATCCGGTTGTGTACTGTAATGCTCCCACACTCTTCAACATGAGAGAAGGAAACCCTATAATAGCTACTCCTGAAACTATGCTGCTGCGGATTGCAGGAGCACAAATGGCACGATTTTATGATATACCGTGCCATTCAATCGGCTTCGATACAGACGCGCATAAAACAGACCAGCAGTGCTCGTGGGAAAAGGCCCTCACAGCCATGGCCTGTGTCTGCGCTGGAATTGATTTCATTGTAAACCTCGGCATGTTCTCAACCGGTATGACTGTCAGCTATGAGCAGCTTGTTCTTGATGACGAAGTATTCGGTTTTTTACGGCGTTTCCAGAACGGCATTGAAGTGTCCGAAGATCACCTTGCTGTTGATGTGATACAGAAGATTGGTTCTTGGGGCGCATACCTTGAAGAAGACCACACACTGAAACACTTCAAGAAAGAAAACTGGTTTCCGGATGTTTCGTGCAGAAAACTTTTTGAGCCATGGGAAAATGAAGGAAGCCCGGACGCTGAAGCTACCGCCAATAAAAAGGCCCTCGCGATATTAAAGAGAGAACGCCGGGGATATCTTGACCGAAAGACAAAAAAGGAAATAGAAAGGCTTATCGCTGCTATATGATAAATACAGCCTCACCACGACAGATTTTGTGTTCAACCATCCTGACGGCGGCATCATTGGCGCTCTCATCCGGATTATTTCCTCGATGACCCCTATCTGGCCCTGAAAGTGCTTAAAGGGGTTGATCACAGGAATGTAAGGATGCTTTTTGACATTTATCACATGCAGATTCAAACGGGAAATGTCACGGCATTCATAAAGGAGAATATCCGGTATATAGGGCATTTTCACATAGCGGGCGTACCCGGCAGGCATGAACCCGCCGACAATGAATTAAATTATAAATTTATATTGTATACAAAGCTGATTGACCTGCCTATATCTTTAAATCCCTCAGAAGAATACCGCTGATAATGAGTTTGCCTGTTTCCTTATCAAAACCATCGAAGGATCCGAATATCTCCACCTTCTGCTTATTCTCAATATAGTAGGTCCCATGGATGGTTATGTGGGCTATTCCATCGATCGTGTCCTCATTTTCATAATTGACAAGAAGGTTAAATTGAGCTGATTTTTTATTTAATTCTAAATTCGCAATTCTTCCGGTCCATAAAATATAAACCCCTGCAAAGGCGGCCGGTTCCTTCATGATTTCAAAATAACGGGGGTTGTAATCTATAGAAAGAGGGTCAGGCGGCTCAATAAATTTGTATAGAATATCAAATCTCTCCTTAACAAGAGGAGAAGCGTTTGACAGCATAACCTTATTCAATGATATTATTGCTGTGTTAATTTTACTTTTATAGATATCTTTTTTAATCTTTACAAAACTCGTCTCAATGTCCTTTTCAGAAAAAGAATAGAGAGCATTTTCAGCACTGTCCTGAATAACCGGACCGCCGTCAGGGAATGTAATTTTATTTAAGCTGGCAACCTCCGGATAAAACCTCTCAAGTGTTTTTTTATAGAGTGGAGTTGCGTAGAAGACGACACAGATAATAACAATAAAAAGGCTGATACTTATACCCACAATGTAGGGTTTTATCTTAACCAGAAACGGCGGCCTCGCTGAAAAAAATCTTTTTGGACGGGCCTCTTCAACAAATTTCTCCACATCATCTGACTCTCTTAACCATTCGATTGCCTTTTTCGCGAATCTATCTCCCGGATTCTTTTCAAGCACCTCACCCCATAAGTTTATAGCGTCTTCAATTCTTTCATGCTTGAGATATACATAAGCGAGACCCTTTAAAAGGTCTGCATTATCCTCATTAACGAGCAGGCCCCGTCTAAAATAACGCCTTGCACCTTCCATATCCTCCGTGAAGACTGAAGCATACCCCAAAAAGAGGTAAAGCTCATAGTCATCCTTGTTCAATCTTAAGGCCTTTTCCAGATAAGAAACCGCCTGAATAAACTGCTTTTTTCTATAGTACTTAAGCCCCTGCTTTTTATTGTATCCCTTCTTTTTTTTCAAATCATTGTCCGGAAATACATGTTTTTTTCAAAATCCCTGTTACGCCCGCTCCGTGTAATCACCTGTCCTTGTATCAATCTTCAAAACATCACCTTCGTTGATAAAAAGCGGCACCTGTATCTTTGCTCCTGTCTCAATGACCGCGGGTTTAAAAGCCGCGGTCGCAGTATCACCCCTGAGGCCCGGCTCGGTATGTGTAACCTTAAGTTCAACAAAGGTCGGGAGTTCAACAGAAATGATCTCACCCTCATAAAAATCAACATTTACTTCCTCCCCTTCTTTTAAAAACTTCAATTCCTCTTCTATGAACTCATCGGGAATACTTTCCTGCTCATAACTCTCAATATCCATAAATACAGAGCTGCCCCCGTCATTATAGAGATACTGCATCTTCCTCTTTTCTATGAAAATATCTTCAACCTTTTCTCCTGCTCTGAAAGTTTTTTCAATAAGGATATTTTTCTTAATATTCCGCAATTTAGCCTTTACAAAAGCTCCCCCCTTGCCGGGCTTAACGTGTTGAAAACCCCGTACCATAAAAAGCTCATTATCCACCTTGATCATCACGCCTTTTCTCAAATCGTTTGCTGTTATCAAATTACCACTCCGTGCTTTTTGTATTTAGTTTATTAACGCACCCCCTCTTTGTCAATATGTTTGTAATCAGGCTTCCGCGGACTGCAGTTCAAAAAGTTTATATACTGTGCTTCCAATTCCTATTTTTTCGGCATGGTTTATCTGTATAAGAGGATTTACATGGGGGAATGTAACATCCTGTATATTCTTCTTATTAATCCTTCTGAACAGATCATAGGTCGCCTTTTCAACCGCCACAATGTCCCGGCCCGCAACAATTCCAATATCTCTTGAAACAACTTCTCCCCCGCTGCCGCAGTCACAATTCTTTGTTATATTTATTAAAAAATTGAAAAAGAAGATTTTCCCGTTTACAGCACTTATAACTCCGGCAGCATGCTCTGCCATCATTTCCTGTAAAGCTCCACTCTCCCTGCCCCAGTTGTAGCGGACAGCGCCGAAATTACAGACCGCAAGGCACTCACCGCAGCCGATACAGCTGTCCCTGTTAATAAGTGCTCTGTCCTCTACCATGGAAATTGTATCCTGCGGGCACCATTTTATGCAAACACCGCACCCATTGCAGAGGCTCCTGTTTATCTCAGGAGACATGGTAGAGTGCTGTTTTAGCTTTCCCTTTCGTGACGCAAGGCCCATACCGATATTTTTTATTGCGGCCCCGAATCCTCCGGCTATATGGCCGGTAAAATGGCTGATAACCATTACCCCCTGGACTTTAGCTATTTCCGCGGCGATATTCACCTTATTAAAGTGCTTTCCGTTGATAGCCACTTCGGTTTCCGCGTCACCGAACAATCCATCCGCCATGATAAGTGGAACATTCATCGAGTTAAACCCAAATCCGTGCTCATTCGCGAGGGCAATGTGATCTACAGCATTTGATCGTTTTCCTCTGTACAGTGTGGAGGTTTCTGTGAGAAAAGGCACTATCCCGCTCTGCTTGAGTTTATTTATTATTACCTTTACAATAACCGGGTCCACGAAGGTAGTATTTGAAGACTCACCATAGTGAGCCTTTACAGCAACCAGATCCCCCCTGCTGAACACGTCCCCTGCCCCGCTTTGATCGTACAGATACTTTACCTTTTTTGCGATCGAGGAAGGATCCTCCTGATGCTTAACAGCCAGAAAAAAAACATCGCTCATTATACTTCCAATTTATTTGTTTAAAATATTGTTTATCAATATAATATAGGCAAGTAAACTTATCAATCATGATTATATTTAATTATCGCCTATGGTATTCACATAATTATTTCTTTGTTTACAATACCAAATTCTGGTATAAAACACCAGATTATTAATGGATAAAACCATAAGTATGAGAAAGCTCATAATCTATCTATTAATTTTATTCGTATTCCATCCGGTATACTCAGAAACCACAACCATACTCCTTCAGAGTATGAGCTATGATAATGATCAATACCTTACACTTTCTGAAGCCACCATCGCTTCTAAAAACAGAATGCTCAAAGGTATAAGAGAGGAGGAATACACATTCCCGAAAATCTTCCGTTATAAAGTTAAACAGGGTGAAGATATCTGGACAATCATCGCCAGAACGAGCCTGAATATCGACACAATCGCAACCCTCAACAGGCTCGATTTCATCGGGATGGTTAAAGAGGGGAGAGATGTGTTACTGCCGGATACACTGGGAGTATTCCTGGACCGGGACAGATATGAGAAAGCTGAAATAGCTCAAAAGTATTCAATAGAAGAAGATAATATACTCACGGCAGAAGATCCTCTAAATCCGGAAAAAGAACTCATATTTATCCCGGAAGTGGAGCTTTCGTTTCTTGAGCGCACCTATCTCTCCGGTGTTGTCTTTCACGCCCCTTTAATGGGAGCGCGCACCTCCGGGTACGGCCTTCGCGTTGATCCCTTCATAAATGAAATGACCTTCCACGGCGGTATAGATATATCTGCAAAAGAGGGGAGGATAGTGCGGGCGTCGAGAGGCGGGAAAGTATTCTATACAGGTGAAGAAAGCGGATACGGTAACCTGATTATGCTCCAGCATGAGCTTGGATACTACACGATATACGGCCATCTGATGGAAGCGCTCGTTGAAAATGGACAGGACGTTGAAACAGGCCAGTCTATCGGGAAGGTAGGGACAACAGGAAGAACCACAGGCCCGCATCTCCACTTTGAAATCAGAAGGTTTGGAAAGCAGTTAAATCCCGAAAATATTCCGCTTTTCTTGAATCACAATTAACAAGACTTTAAGTATGGTTTATATAGCTCCATCAAACAACTTTGGGACAATGCCTAAATTTTGTTAAAAAAAATCTTCTGGATTGAGAGAGAGAAAATTTTCCAGACTAATACCTCCTGAACCAACGAGCAGAGGTTTCGAAGAAGGATAATGCTTTTGAAATTCCCCAATTCCAGGCACATCGGTTTTTGTCTTCCCGCTTTTTACCTCCAAAACCAGAATTCTGTCCCCCATGGTAATTACAAAATCAACTTCGAAATTGCGTTCACGCCAGTAGTATATATTCATACCGGTATTCTGCGCCGCATTTAACAGATGAGCACCAACCGCAGATTCCACGTATCGGCCCCATTCCTCACGTTTGAGCTGTAACTCTATAAATGGTACACCCGATTGAGCTGCTATAAGTGCATTGTTGAAGACCATGAATTTAGGGCTGGATGACCGGATTCTCACATTCTTTGCAGAATATTTTTGAATGCCGGCGAGCATACTCACACCGGAAAGTACATCAAGGTAATGTGATAGAGTTGTGGTGTTCCCTGCATCCGTTAGCTCCCCCAACATTTTGGAGAAAGAAAGGATCTGGCTTGAATACAGACAGCCGAACTCGAAAAGACGTTTAAGAAGCGCAGGTTTATCTATCCTTGTCATCATAAGTACGTCTCTAGAAATCGTTGTTTCTATAAGGGCTTCGCTGATGTATTTTTTCCATCGAGATTCTTCTTTTATCAGGGAGACTGATCCCGGATATCCGCCAAAGTATATATATTGCTCAAGATTAAAACCAAAGGCATCTTTCATTTCTGTATATGACCAGTGAGGAAGTCTTAATAGCTCGAACCGCCCTGCCAATGTTTCGGTTAATCCCTTCTGAAGCAAAAGCGGTGAAGAACCGAGAAGCACCACTTTAATATCATTCTTTTCGTAAGTATCCTGATCCCATAGAAGTTTTACTGTTTCACTCCATCCATTTATTTTTTGGATCTCATCAATTACAAGAATAAATGATTTTTTTCCCTCAGTTTTGTACCTGATCCGGGCAATTTCCCACTGCTGCTCGATCCAGGTCTTTGAGCTGGCAGGTATCGCATCTGAAGAGTTATATAATGAGGGCGCATCTATTTCTTCAAGAACTTGCTGAATAAGTGTGGTTTTCCCTGTCTGCCTTGCTCCTGAGAGTATCTGCAGGAATCTACGCGGTTCTTGAAGTCGTTTGATTAAGATATCAAAATGTGGTCTTTTATATATCATCATACTGGTACATTTTACTCAATATATTGAGTAAAATTACTCAACATATTGATAAATATCAAGGTGAATTTAATATTCGATGCCTTTCTGGCATTTCATTCCCTCCTCAAGGGGATGCTTTATTGCCTTCATTTCCGTAACCATGTCGGCAGCATCAATAAGGCGGCTTGAGGCATCACGTCCTGTAACAACAATATGAAGCTTATCAGGCTTTTTTATAAGGAAATCGATCACTTCATCTTCCTCTACCATTTTATATTTTATCAGATACGTGAGCTCATCCAGAATAACAATATCATACTTCGATGAAACTATAATATCTTTTGCGAACTCCCACGCTTCCCTTGCCGCTTCTTTATCCTTCTCGATATCTTCAGCATCGAATAAGAACCCCCGGCCAAGGGTAAAAATGTCCATAAGACCATCAAACCTTTTTGCCGAAACAAGTTCTCCGGATTTCCATGAACCCTTTATGAACTGTATCATACACACCCTGCACTCATGGCCGATAGCCCTCATGGCAAGGCCCAGGGCGGCAGTTGTTTTCCCTTTGCCGTTTCCCGTAAAAACAACAATCAAGCCTCTCTTCATCCTATTTGTTCCTTTATCGAGTGATGTAAAAATGATATTAAACTCCGGTAAAACGCTCAACTAAAACGTGAATACAGTCCTAATCCAAAAGACTGTATTTTATCGGTATCTCGATTGAAATCGGCTGTCCGGTTCCATGCTCATAGGGAACTACCTTTTTAATCAGGGAAACAGCAGCTTTATCCAGAATTTTATACCCTGATGATTGGGTGATTCTTAACTCAATCAGATAACCCTGTTCATCCAGCTTTAACAAAATAAACACAATACCCTGAATCCCCTTTTTCCGTGCCGCGTAGGGATAGATCTTTTTCTGAATTATTTTTTTCCGTATTCCCTGAATAACACTCGAAAAATCAACTGCAGGCTCCTTCGCAACAGGAGGCACTTCAATAACTTCTTCAGCTGCCTCTTCTTCCGTATATTCAGGGACTTCCTCAGGTTCAGATTCAGGTTCAAGTTCCGGCTCAGTTTCAGGTACAGGTTCAATTTCTTTCGGCGGCTCAACTATCTTTTCAACCGGTTTTTTTACCACCTTTTTTTTCTTTATAATTTTTTTTGGTTCCGGTTTATAATACAGGAGTTTTACCTCATATCTCTCAGCCTCTCTTTTAACCGTTTTTTTTTCAAAACCTGCATATCGAAATACTGCATAGTGAAAAAGGATGGATACAACAATCCATATATACAGGCTGTTAAATCTCAGCCTTTTCATTGTTTCTGCTCTACAAGAAATGAAATATTTCTTGCACCTGCTTTTTTTGATATATCCATTATCTCTACAATTCTTCCGAATTGGACCTCCTTATCAGATTGAATGATTACCTCCTTTGAACGCTGAAATGCATAAATCCTCTTCAAGGAACTTTTAAGTTTTCCCTCTGTGATTATTTTTCCATTAAGCAACAAAATACCGTCTTTCCTGATGGTAATAGATACCTCAGGTTTCTCATTGAGTTGAGCTGTCTCTGCTTCAGGAAGCTCCACAGGAATTGAAGGGCGTGCAAGAAATGATGAAAGAAGGAAAAAGATAAGGAGCAGAAAAACCATGTCGATGAGAGGTGTCATATCAGGACCGGTACTTACAGGTAAAGACTCTTCATATTCTTTAAACTCGATCACTTCGCCCCCCTGTCATTGAAAGAATTTCTTCTCCATAATGCTTCATAAAAAATGCAATTGTCTTTACTTTCATCATATAAAGATGGTGAAATACAAGGGCAGGAATCCCCACAAAAAGCCCGGCAACAGTTGTTATAAGTGCCTCCCATATACCGCTTGCAAGAAGAGAAGGATCAACCAGATTTTTTACAGATGCAACCTCATGAAACGCATCAACCATCCCCATTACTGTTCCCAGAAGACCGATCATCGGTGCTATCTTTCCTATAAGTTCCAATAAATGCAGGTTTTTGCTCAGGCTGTGCAGAACCTGATCTCCCCTGATTGAAATCTCATTTTCAATTACATCCTGTGTGTATTCTCTGAACTTCAATGCTTCCTGATAAATAAGCGCAACAGGCCCCCTGCCTTCTTCAGCTGTTTTTAGTGCCTTTTCAAATTCCCCTCTCCGGATATGTTCTTTAACAGTTTCAATAAACTTCCTGTTAACACCTGTTCCAATAAAGTGAAAACCCCTTTCGATCACAATAGCAATCACAAGCACAGAACCCAGGAGTAGAGGATACATCAGCGGTCCGCCTTTATAGAATAGATCAATCATAGTTCATTCCTTAATTATATATTTTTTATACTGTAATACAGGGCCTCACGCACAATTCAGTCCCAAAGGAACAAGATTATCAATAATTCTTTTATCGAATGAAAGAACAACGAGATCAGGATAAATCTGAAGAAACTCAAGTGCGGTAGAAAGGTGAACAGCATCCAGGCTTCTGATCGGTTCAATGGGGAACGGTTTAGCAGCCCTTTTTCTAATTAACGAATTGATTTCAAGATAAGACCAACCGTTCGAATGCTCAGCAAAAAGCCCTTTGAGCCTTTGATGCCCTCCTGCATCTATTATACCTTCAGTTTCAGCCCTGATAAGTGCCCGCCCTGTTTCGACTATCAGTGACACAGAAGAGACTATCGTTTCGTGCCTGTTTATTGTATCAATAACCCTGTGAGAAACGGGCTCACCAAGGAGCCAGGCAAGGACAGCAGATGTTTCAATATACAGTGTACTCATTCCCCCTGTCCCGATTGAGCAAATGAGCAGCTGTCCCTTCCTTGACCTTAATTTCCGACTTCGTGCATTGTACTTTTCTTTTCCTTGCCGGAATAAACCAGCCCTCATGTATCCAATCTTTCATTAAAGAACTCTCTTCATGAATCAGGTTTCCTATTTCCGGTTCTTTTAGCTCAGCGACCACTGAACCTCTATCAGTCACAAGGATCAAAGCCCCGGCTTTGACATCCCGCTGGTATGAGCTCAGATTGTCCTTTAAAGCTTTGATACCAACAGTCTTTATTTCTCTCATGACTAAAATATAGCTACCTGTAGCTACTTTGCCAAAAATATTTACTACTATCTTCTATGGAGAGGTATACCCTCATCTTTCTATGTAAATCATACAGCACTATAGAACTATCACCAAACTAAGCGATCTCTTTTTTTGTTTCCTGGTATAATATCATATCATAAATCCAGTTTTACGGCTCGTACACTGCGACTGCAGTTGCTCCATCTTCACCGTCAACCATAATAGACACAGGGCTGTAATCAGTTACTTTTGCTGTGCTACAGTCAATAACATAGATCTTGCTGATTTTCGTTGAGTAATCATATCCTGGAATGTACACAAGGCCACTGTGGATCACTATATCGCCACCTCCGAAAGAAGCGCTGTCAGCATCAAGTATTTCCGTTGCAGTCCACGGTGGAGGGCCGGCCGGAGTAAAGATATAAGTATTACTAGAACCTACTGCATACATAGAATATGCATCTGAATCATAAGCCAAACTGATTACATTTATATCTTCC
>DAOVJS010000126.1 GCA_030673105.1 Spirochaetota bacterium | reverse complement strand
ATGATTACCTCAGAAGCGTCCAGTTTTACCTCATCAGTCCCTCGGACTGAAAATTTAAAATCCGTTATCCGGTTTTCGATGTTCTCAAAGAAAACGAGATTGGAAATAATGATCATGATCAGAGCTGAAACAAATCCTATGACCAGGATAAAGAGAAGCCTTTTATTTTCCTTTGACAGAAGCCTTTTATTTTCCTTGGACATTTAAAACTCCTTTGTCGCAAAGGCGGAAATAATGATATCCGAACTGGACGGTGTTCTCAAATATTCTAATTCGGCTTCAAATGTTAAATCCCGGGGGGCTTCAAAGTCCACTCCAACCCCGAGGTCCAGGGCTTTGTCCCCGGTTTCATATATTACATCAATATATGGATAGAGGTTTTCATTCTTAAGAAGCCTGTAACCGCTCTTACCCTGCAGGTAAATGGAATTGGGAGTGTCTCCAAAATCATACCCGAAGACAATTTTCGTGTCCAGAGGAAAGCCCGTGAAATAGGAGATGGCCCCGAGCCTTGTTGAAAAGGTGTTATCATCATTCGCCTGATCCGCATTATCCCTGAACAGGGAAGCTGATCCATCGAAGTATAGACTCGAATTTGTTATAAGAATATCCAGTTCCTGTGTCACTCCGCCGGTGATCGTTGTGCTGGAAGTGTCCAGTGTATCATCATCCGTAACCGTCTGCAGGTCCAATCCCGCGTTGATGCTGAGATAGTCATTGGGATACACATAGGCGCTGCCTGAATAACCCGCGGTTTTGGTAGTATCATCATTCGTCTCCTTAAGATTGTTCCAATAGTACTGGAAACCAAGTGACAGGAATAATTTATCATTTAAAAGCCAGATGCTGTCCCACACCCGGCCCCCTGTCCGGTCTTGTGTGATTGATGAGTTGGCTATAGAATTATAGGCGGGCCCTACATAGCTGTACTCAGCATTAAAGGTATTGTTGGAAAACGGGCCAATCATAACACCGAATTTCGCGGCGAGTGAACTGAATCCCGGAACTGTAGTGAAATTATTGGCAGTGAACAGCCAATCCCACTTCTTATAATCACTGATTGCCCCTGTAGTAATATCCGTGCTCAGTATGCTTTCATTAGCCTCAACCATAAATTTTAAGCTGCCGTCTAAAAGAGAAATCGAAAAATCGGTCCCTAAAACCATGTTTTCCCTGGGACCTTCTGCTATGGCTTTATTCGCATCTGATAGCGAATCTTTGTCATCTTTTACTTTTAACCATGAAAGGCCCCACAAAATTCTTTTTTCATTCCCGATCTTGAGCCTTCCCCCGTAAAGAATCTGCCTGAATGTTGCAGGATCTTTAACATCTTTGAGGGTCCGGCCGTACACCAGCTCCGCTCCGAATACGCCCAGTTGAGGGAGGAGGTGAACTCCGAATACCTGTGTGCCGTCAATGGTATACGTGCTGAAATTTGGTGTGGTGTCTCCAACCACAATCCCTCCCCAGAGAGTATAAAGATCAAGGCGGTATGTAGATACTCTCTGCTTGTCTGAAGATTCCTCATTTGTGAGATCAACCGCTAAAGAGTAATCTAATGTATCGGAAAGATGACCGTAAACATTTACATTTAGGTTCCCTACAAGACTTTGACTCGCCTCTTTATCATACTCGCCGCCGGCCCGGATACTCCCGTTAGCCGTAACTGCCCTTTTTCTTTTCGGTTCAGGAGAGATATTGAAGAAGCTGTCCAGTTCGGCGACCTTGCCCCCCCTGTCTTTTATCAGAAATGAAACAGTATGCCTGCCTGCAGCAGTTGTATCTTTAAAAGGAAACGTAGCGAGAAACACTGACAGCCGGGCTTCCTGTGTAATATCAACCCCGTCGACTTCAAACTCCACGGTTGTGATGTCGGCATCCCCGTCAGGATCATATATGGAGATCGCGACTACCACATCGCTTCCAAATGGGATCTCCTCCCCCATTTTCGGGCTCAGTATCTTCAGTTCCGGTGCTGTCTGTGCCATGATCGCCTGAGCGCTGAATACCATCGTAATAGCTATAACAACATACCATACACCTTTTTTTACTTTTTTCATCCTTTCCCCCTGTATAACTAAACGTGAAAAACAGTTATTGATACGAAGACCTGTACGAGTACAGGTTTTAACACTTTTTTCATTACATTAAAGAAATGTTTTTAGATCAAACAGGGCTCAATCAGCCCTATCAAATCAATTTTCAAACTCTATATGAAGCTCCCTCTGCAGCCCGGATCCGTCACTCCGGTCAAAGAAAAAGATCATCTCATGCTCTCCGGGTTCTACAGGAACATCCGCATCATCAATAGTTTCAACATCGAGTTTGTCGTTAGTCGCCTTTCCTTTCTGCCCTTCATTGACTGTAACGCTTCCCTTTTCGTTTGACAGTTCCACTGCATCTTCCAGAACCCACAGCCAGGTCTCTCCCCAATCATGCTCCTCAAGTATAAACCTCGTTCCTTTAACAGACGCAACCGACGTCGGTGTTTTTATCTGAACATCGGTACCGCGTTTTTTTGTTATTTTCGCGAACATCTTGCCGGCGCCTAAAAACATCTTCTTGCTCAATTTTTCCTTCTTTCGGGTCGCGTTCAATGTAAGCACTGCGTTTTCAGCAAGTTTTACCCTGCTCCCGTCATCCTGAAATATGATGCTCACATAACTTTCATCGCCGGTCTTCACAGTATCGCCTGACCCCAGCAGCATTCCAGGCTCGGCTTTCACCTCTTTATCCGGATTGCTTTTTATCACATATACTTCTCCGCCTACCTCACCTAAATATGCGATAACATCCTGCGCGAACAGCGCAACTGGTAGAATGAACACCGCAATGATTACCGGAAGAATGAAACGGCTCCCCTTCTTTATAAAAACCATTTTCTACCTCCAATCCTATTAACTTTTGAAAACACAATTAACATAAAATATTTTATGACACAATAATAAGCAGAATGAAATATTACCTGAAATAAACTGAATTCACATTTAACTGCTTGCTCTTTATCGCTAAAAGAATGGCCATTATCTCTTCGCGCGTGACCACACTGTTGTCCAGCACAATTCTGTCAATGTCATAGGTCGATATGCTTTTTGCAGCCCTCTTGTTTATCAATTCCTCCAGAATAATAATGAGCTCATCCATGATCTGCTCTTTATCTTTATCACTCAGCCCCAGGTCTATGACATAGCTCGCGTCTTCAAAGTAGAGGAATGCACTTAAAGGGCCCTTTACGAGCTCATCTCCGTGGGTGGTGCTTATATGCCCGTATATCTGCCAGTAATAGCTCGTCGCATCCGTGAGCAGAGATCCGAGGCCTGATCCTCTGTAACTCCGCGAAACATTTCTTATTGGAAGCCTGTTTCCCGCCAGTATTTCGTTATTCCCCCTTGGATCTGTAAAAATGTGCAGCTCCTTATTTGTTATATTCGTCAGCCATTTGAAATTGAGGGCAGCTTTTGTCACTGAGGTATCAACAGGATAGACAGGCTGCAGGTATGGGGGAATGATTATAAAATTAATGGTCTCTTCATCAACATACACCCCACCAGACTGATATAATTGAATAGTTATTGTATATGTCCCCTCAGGAAGAACACCGGTGGCCATAATTTTATGCTTAACCTTGCCAGCGCCGGAGGCTATTGAAAACTTCCCTCCCAGTTCATCTAATATGTCATAATTGTATAATATCCTCCCTGAAAATTCCGTGTCATACTGTTTTCCTGTTAAAGCTGTATTTCCACTAAGCAGGACCTTACTACCATCTGATACTTCAATATGCAGATAATGAGCTGTTACCGATGCATCTGCATTAAAAGTGATACTGAATACTTTATTATCCTTTCCACCAGGTAAAAGTCCTAAATCCGCTGCCAGAAACCTGTTATAGGTTGTCAAAGCAGTTGGCCATACCGACTGTATACCGACAACCGCCATCCCCAGAGAAAAAGATGAAAAGATAAACAACAGACTCACGATAATAAACAAACCACGTTTTATATTTTTCATACCAATGCCTCCCTGTTTCAGTTTAATCATCACTGTTAATAAAAAAACTTCCCTCTCTATTACATACAAGTATACCACAAAAATGAGTTTACATCGGATATTTACTAATCGTATACGATTACTGTTAATAAAACGATTTTTTTTAACCTGAACAACCCGGGTTTAAAGAAAAATCTATATACCGTCAGGGGCACCGACGCTTTTAACACGCTCGCTGCAGATTTTCATAAATATCTTTTTCCTGCCGGGCAGCAGGCACAGCCAAACGCTTTTGAGTATCTACCTCAGGTCATTTCCCCTCAAATACGCCCTTATCTCCTCTTCAGTCGGATGCGCGGGATCGGGCTTCAGCCCTGGAATAAACCGGGTAGCTTCATACAGGGCATAGGCTGCTGTATCGTGCACTCCCACGACGTGATGAATGTAGGGGCCGTAAATAAACTTCTCCTCCCATAGAGGCCAGTCCGGAACTTCGATCCAGAGGTAGGTTCCGAGTGTAAAGGGTCCTGAACACCCCTTCGCGTGACCGATAAAGATAGAGTAATCTCCGTTTATACCATCAAAACGTGCCACGGTTACATTCCCGCCTCTAATCTCCCAGTTCCCGGTACCGGGCGCGCCTGAAGGAAGAATAAAATGCTTCCCCACAAAGGCCTTATCTTTATCCTTTACCAGGTCATGAGGGAAGGGTCCGCAGTGCCACAGCAGCTCACTGTTTTCATTTTCCGGGTGCCGTATTGTGAGGTCGCAGAAAAATGTGGGGGACTCGGCCTGGCTGGCATTTTGAAGAAGAATTGAAGTTAAAGCACCGTTGATATCGGTTTCGCACGCCACAGGGATCCCCAGTGCTGTTAATTCGGAGTTCACAAAACATGGGACCATTCCCAGCGCAAGCTGGAGAGCGTCCCAGCACTGAAAAGCTATTGCCGTGAGGTTTTCTCTCTCAGCCCAATCCATGAGCATGAGCTTCAGCGCAGCCACCCTCTTTATCATCTCTTCATCCATATCCTTGAAGGTGACCCGGGCTTTAAGTTCAGATGCTTCATCATTTACACGTTTATCGCTTTTTACCATATCAAGCACTGTCTTTTCTACATCCACAAGGGTGATCGGGACGGTTTCTATACCCCACCTCTCTAACAGCTCTCCCTCGTTTATTATAACAGTATAAAAATCACCGGGCCTTGTACTTACCTGACCGATCCGCGCCTTATGAAAACTTTTCGCAGCACGTGCTGCGGCAAGAAAAGTTTTAAACCCGCGTTCAAATAAAGGTGAATCGACACGTGAATTGACAATGTATGAAAAAGCAACCCCGAATCTACTTAATATTTTGCTTGTCGCAAATAGCCCGCACTGAGTATCACGCAGCCTTGAGCCGTCTTTCAAAGGCGCCTCGTCACGTGGGCCCCACAGCAGAAAAGGCTTTCCCACATCTTTCGCGAGCTTTGCTACAGCATCCTCTGTTCCGAAGTTTACGTGTGGAGCAAAAACCGCGTCTACTTCAGCATCGATAAATATTTTTGCCGCCTTTCCAGCCTCATGCCTGTTGAATAAAAGTCCCTCCCGATTCAACGAGTCAAGATTCACAAAGTCGACATCCCAGGATTTTAATTTCTCTTCGATTAACGTCTTATATTTCAATGAATCCTCCACAGAAAAAACATTTCTCCTTGTGGGAGCAAGCCCGATCTTCATCTTCCTATTTTTCATTTTACATCCTCCTGTAGTAATTAAAATAAATCTGATGGTAATTGTAGAACAGAGTGTTTTTTTTGTCAAATGCTTTGTAAATCACAAGCAGTAGCCGGGCCGCAGAGGATAAACCGGGAGCCCAATCAACTGACCCAGACCCTCTCCACAACCTCTTCCTTGTTCAATAAGGATATGAGCGCCTCCTTCGGGTCAACAAGAAGAAATGTTGATGCTTTTATGGCCTTCTTATTCTTTTCAAGCTCCGGGACATGAATATATATGCTGCACTTTCCCTTATTCTGAATGAATATATCCCTGAGTTTAATCAGTTTTTCATAATCCGTTGAATTCTTAATAAGAACGTGCATCTGTGATCCGGTTTCTTTTTTAAACTCTTCGGGGGACATGATCTTTTCGGCTAATACCTTTCCGCCGTCTAACCTTCCGGATACAACCACAACGTCTTTCCCATCTAAAAAGTTCTTGTATTTCTCAAATACATCCGGGAATACGACACACTCCAGGTTGCCGGTGAGATCACCAATAGTCAGAAAGGCCATCTCTTTATGATCTTTTGTCATTATTTTTTTAATTGAAATGATTATTCCAAAAATCGTAACAGGAGTATCAGGGGAAATATTTTTAACATCTGAAATGTTTACAGCGCCATACCGTTCTGCCATATCCTTATATTTTATAACCGGATGTGCTTTAAAATAAAATCCCAGTGCTTCTTTTTCATTCTCAGATATTTCAACATCACTCCATTCCTCAAATTTCCGCACCCTGTAAAAGCCATTGGTTGTATGTTCCTCACCTGCCTCATCAAAGAGACCGTTCTGACCTTTTATGCGGTCGCCCTGTACAGAAGCACCATATTCCATGGCACTCTCAATATTTTCAAAGAGTGTTCTTTTATTTTCTCCAAGCTGGTCCGCCGCCCCGCTTTTTACAAGACTTTCAATCACACGCCTGTTTACGAGCCTTAAATTAACCCTTGATGTAAAATCAAAAAGGGATTCGAATATACCATTCGCGTACTCGCCGATAATTATTCTGGCAGCGTTTTCTCCCACATTTTTAATGGCCGCGAGAGCATAGTTTATAGAATCTCCATCTACTTCAAACATTACACCGCTTCTATTGATATCCGGAGCCCGCACAATTATTTTCATCTCCCTTGCCTCATTTATATACTGCGCGATTTTATCGGTATCGTTCAGCTCCCCCGATAAAAGTGACGCAAGGTAGTGCAGT
>DAOVJS010000156.1 GCA_030673105.1 Spirochaetota bacterium | reverse complement strand
TGATCTGCTTAAAAACGATATTTTATCAAAGGAAAGTATGGTGCTCATTTCCCTCAGAGAAGCACCCCCACGCGTAAAAAGGAAAACCGCAAAAGCCAGTATAATCACTATAGGGATCAAAACCAGGCCTCTTTTTCTCCCTGTCAAAAACTTTTTTATATCAATAACGGTCCTGTCTACGGCTCTCCCGTTAAGCACAACAAGCAGTGTAAGGTTCCTCTTCCCATCAAATTCAGTAGACAGATTAATATACGGAACTCCTGCCTTCTCAGGGGGTATATTTCTTACTTCGATTTCTTTTATTGTTACCATTCTGTCATTCTGGAAAAGGAATATCTTTATCACAGCCCGTTTCTGCAGGTCTTTAATGGTTGTCAGGTTGAGATTTCCACGGGTGTCTTTATCGAGGTTGATTAATCTTATAAACTTATCACCTTCAATCTGTACACCGATCTGCCTTATCATACTTTAAAGTCTAAGCTAGAATAGAAGCTTTTTCCAATAAATTTCACCATATTCCTAATTTTCTCCCTTGTACGTCGGGAAAAAGTGAAGAAATATGGATCGAAAAATTTCATAACAACCGGTTTTATCTGTAGCCGGTATTTTATTTTAGAAAATCGGTTATAACTTCATAATACTCCGCGGGATTATCATAAAAGGGGAAATGACCGCTGCCGCTTATTTCAACGACCTCGCAACCTTTATCTTTAAGCTGCGCAATGCAGTGAAATGTTCTATTTTCTGAACCGTACATAAATATCCTGGGTATTTTAAGCTCAGTATAGCTTTGAATCAGCTTTCCGTTGTCAGAATGCTTTACTATTGAAGAGCAGTAATCAAAAAACGCCCTGGGATCTGAAAACCGCTCAAGCGTCTTCCCATATTTTTTAAAACCTATGTTTTTTGATCTTGATAACTTCCGCTTAAAATTCAGAAAAATCTCATTTTCAAACTCTTCAAAACTGTATTCTGTCATCTCGCGCGATAAAAAACAATCTTCTGAACCCAGATTGCCTTCAATATTGATAAATCCTTTTACATGTTTTCCATATTTTTTTATGTAAAGCAGACCTACCAATCCTCCCATACTGTGACCTATTATTACAGGATCCTTCATAGGAAGGTGCGATACAACCAGATACGTAATTTCTACAAGGTCATCAACCCCGTAAGCCGCATTATCAGGGTATGCCGAATTGCCGCATCCTGGAAAATCAAATGCTGTTAAAGTAAGCGCTTTTAGACCGGGGGCATCAACCGCACCGGCAAAATCCATTTTTGAACATCCTAGACCGTGGATATAACGAATGGTTTGTTCCTTCCCCGCCCGCAGAAAGTATTCAATCTGGATGGGTTGATTTTGATATGCAAGCTTCAGTTTACCGGTTTTTATTTTCATAAGCAGACTGTTTTCCGTGGGGTCGTGGATTCATGAAGGCCAAAGAAGAAAGTCAATGTATCCCTATCAGCAGCCGCAGCCGCGTTTCCTTATCTCTTCCTGCATTTCCCGGGCCCAGTCCGCAAGCCTCTGTTTGCTGATTCCTAACTCCCCGGCTATTTCTTCAAAACTCCAGCCCTGCGCCCTCAATTCAACAAATTGTTCCCTGGTTTCCTGTTCAGTCATAAATAACACTCCGTTCCTGTCTTCACAATCTTTCCATAGCAGGAGGTTGTATACCGGCCATTTCTCATGAGTAAAGATTTACATCTTCGAACTCTCTTAATCTTTTAATGGATCTTTCATAGTAATCTTTATTGATTTCGAAACCAATAAACTGTCTGTTTAACTTCAATGACGCGACAGCGGTGGTTCCGCTGCCCATGAAAGGGTCCAGTACCACCTGGTTTTTCTTTGTTGTCAGCTTTATTAAAAATTCTATTACAGATAATGGCTTCTGAGTCTCGTGTGTTCTCTCTTCATTTTTATTAAATCCAAGCTCCAGTAAATTTGTCGGATTCATCCCGTTGGTTTTACATGAATCAATGTTTATCGCGCCCACATTATTTTTCAACAAATTATCCGTCAATGTCATCCTGTAAGGCTTGAAAAACCACGCGACCGGTTCATAAATAGGGGCAAGGTTGCCCAGCCGCCAGCCTTCCCATTCTTCCGCCTCCTTTTTCAGGCCTCTCCTGTTCAAAACACCACTTGCTCTCTGAGCCCTGTGATGAGCCGAGGATTTTTTCCATGCCAGAACATCCTTCAATAAAAAACCGGAATCTTCAAAAGCGTTAATGGCCCTGTGTAAAGTCCTTCTGGCCCCAAAAACAAACAGAGACGCGCCTTCTTTCATTATGGGGAATAAAAGAACCGACCAGCTGTAACACCATTCCTGATACTCCTTCCCCATGTTCCTGTCGGCGGATGACCAGCCATTTATTGGTTTCCCCCTTCTCTTAAACCCCGGCTTGCCGATCTGCGCGGGTGAGCATCCAAGTAAAGCTGAATTTGTATTGTTGTGAAGAACATCCCAGGTGTCCAATGAAATACCGTAGGGAATATCCGATAAAAACAGGTCGATACTTTCTTTATCAATACAGGGCGGATATTTTTTACAATCGTTGTTAATCAACCTGTTCAGGTATCTTTCATTCATACCTTAAACTCCCGGATGCTGCTCTTAACGACCTTGAACCGGACCCCACACTACCGGTTAATACAATGCTGCTTTACAGCAGGGTTAATTCATCTAACCGGTCTACTTACTGCCGGTATTTCTTTTCCCAACCGGACATACTGAAACACAGATCCCGCAGATACTCTCATCTATATTCATCCTGTCTCTGGAAAGCTCACGGCACTTATCCATACATTTAAAAGGATTGAAAAACTCATCCCGTGCAATATTTATATTCCACGCTCTGCCATTGGAAGCTCCGGCAGGACATTTTTCAACACACAGGCTGCACGTACCGCATTTGCTTTCATCTACTGGTATTGAAGGAGGTGAAAAAGCATGCTTTGAATCTATTAACAGTGTGGCCAGTCGGAGCCTGGGCCCGAACTTTTCAGACACAAATAGATCTGACTTCCCGATCCACCCGAGACCGGCTCTTGTCGCGGCCATTTTGTGAGAAAAACCGTATGTCAGAGAATTAAGGCCCAGTGTACCGAGCTCTCCCGTTTTAACGGTTGGGGCAATAACTATGCTTTCAATATCATAAGTTTTTAATTCATTTGAAATTATACTCAATAGTTCAGTTAAACGCCTGTTTGTCTCTTTATAAAGATTATAATATTCCATGGTTGGTCCGGACGCGATTGAATCAATAATATCATCATTCAGTTTTTTTCCGATTGTAACAGCATGTTCAAAGCCTGTATATTTTTCATCGAGCAAGCCTCTCAAATCTGAAAATCCAAACAGGTATTCATTTTCATCGGGAATTGACCTCTTTACTATGTCCAATATATCCATGCCGGTTTTCTCTCAACAATTCAAGTTACAGGATGGAGAGCTCTGTCTTGCCAATGCGGATTACATCATTCTTTTTCAGTTTTACGTACCTATTCTTTGGGACCATTTCATTATTAATGAATGTGCCGTTTGAGCTGTTTAGATCCTTTACAAAATAATCATTTTTAATCTTGTGAACCAACGCGTGAAAACGCGATACCAGGTTATCATCTATAACAATGTTATTACTCTTATCCCTGCCCAGCTTGATCTTACTGACCAAGGGAACCTTTTTGCCATGGAAAAAAATGGCCATCGAATCAGTTTTTTTTACTTTATCCAGTCTTTTACCGATGCCGCTCTTTATATTGATTGTCTTATCCATATCACACCCCCATAAAATATTATTACATATAACCTTCTTTGTCAATTTTAACATTAAACAAATGCATACTAACACATAAGATTATTTATAAAAATCCAGTTTTAATGTTGCCCGTCCTTTCGGTTAAACCTATTTTTATTATAAAGCATTAATTAAAAAAAAACAGGCTGTGAATTGTGAAAAATTTTATAGACATATTCATAAACAGGTTTCCCTTTTTGTTCGCGGCCGGATTCATGCCGTTTGTCTTATTTTTTCAGAACGGGTACGGGTCATCAATGGACACCGGCGCCAAAACAGACCCGGGCGGTGGCAACCGACTTGCTCTGGAGAAAAGCCCTTATCTTCAGCAGCACGCGGACGACCCTGTGGACTGGTATCCGTGGGGACCCGAGGCGTTTGAAAAAGCATTAAAAGAGGACAAACCGATTTTCCTTTCCATAGGGTATTCGTCCTGCCACTGGTGCCATGTCATGGAGCATGAATCCTTTGAAAATCCTGAAATAGCCAGGCTCATGAACGAGGTCTTTATTTCAATCAAGGTTGACCGTGAAGAGAGGCCTGACATAGACAGCATATATATGACTGTTTCTCAAATACTTACCGGTTCGGGAGGGTGGCCTCTCACAATAATCATGACACCGGATAAAAGACCCTTTTTCGCCGCGACCTACATCCCCAGAGAAGCGAGGTTCGGCAGAGCGGGCATGGCAGACCTCATTCCGATGATACAGCGGCTCTGGAAGGAGCAGAGAGGGGATATTCTCGCCTCGGCAGACCGGATCACCGCCGCACTGAGGAAAATCGAACAGGTTGATCCCGGCGGGGGAATCGGTGAATTAACTATTGAAAACGCCTATGAACAGCTTGAGGCGCGCTTTGATGAAGAGCATGGAGGTTTCGGCACATCACCGAAATTCCCGTCCACGAGTAACCTCTTCTTTCTCCTCCGCTACCTGAAGCGAACAGGTGATGAAAAAGCTCTTAAAATGGTGGAAAAAACCCTCCAGGAAATGCGAAAAGGCGGTATTTACGATCATATTGGATGGGGCTTTCATAGATATTCCACAGACCAAATCTGGCTTGTACCCCATTTTGAGAAGATGCTTTACGACCAGGCGCTTCTGGCAATGGCTTACACAGAGGCATATCAGGCCACGGGTAAAGAGGAGTACAGAAAAACCGCAAGCCAGGTGCTGGAGTTTGTGCTCCGTGAAATGACATCCCCGGAAGACGGTTTCTACACTTCTTTTAACGCGGACAGTGAATGGGAAGAAGGAAAGTTTTATCTGTGGACTTCCGGAGAAATCGTAGAGCTGCTGGGTAAACAGAAAGCCGATTTAATCGGCAGGGTGTTTAATATTAAAGAGAAGGGTAATTATATAGAGGGGATCCAGAAGACGCTGACCGGTTATAACATTCCGCATAAGAACGCTACTTTAAATGAGCTTGCCTCCGGGTTAAAAACCTCAGAGCAAAATCTTGAAAGGCGCCTCGAAATACTGCGTAAAAAAATGTATAAATACCGTGCGGGACGGGTATGGCCTTCAAGGGATGAAAAAATTCTGACAGATTGGAACGGGCTGATGATCGCGGCATTCGCAAAGGCTGCCGGGGCATTTGAAGAACAGCGTTACGCACGTGCCGCGGAGCACGCTGCCGGTTTCATCCTGAAAAATATGCGCACACCGGAAGGCCGGCTTTTACACCGCTACATGGACAGAGAGGCCGCCATTTCGTCTCAGATAAATGACTATGCCTTCCTCATCTGGGGATTGCTGGAACTCTATGAAACCACTTTCAAGGAAAAATATCTTCAAACAGCTTTTGAATTGAATAAGGACATGATTGAGCATTTCCGGGATGAGAAAAATGGAGGATTTTTCTCAACCCCCGATGCCGGGGACAAACTACCCGCCAGAAAAAAGGAAGGTAACGACGGAACACTGCCGCCC
>DAOVJS010000012.1 GCA_030673105.1 Spirochaetota bacterium | reverse complement strand
TCTCCTGGCTGTTAGGTTCTATTATATATTACAGACAGGGCCTCACGCATGATTCGCCGGGTGTTTTACCGACCACACTCTGGGGACTGGCGATTCTTGGAAGGTATACAGCCGGAGTCTGGGACTGGATAACCGCTGCCGAAACAGCGGTCCAGAGAAATTCCCAAATCCCGGTCAGGCAGCAGAAAGGATTTGGTTCATATTTTATTGAGCCGGCAGAATCAAGAATTGGATTTCAATATTCGTGGAATTTTTAAGTAAATTAGAAATATCATCTTTTATTACCTTAACATGTTTCAGAGCAGCTCACTGAAAATTGTATAGAGCCTCCTGTCATCACTTCCTAAAAAGATAGTGCCGTCAGGACCCACTTTTAGCGACGAAATAATGTCATCCTCAAATAGATAGCTCCAGTCAATTTCTCCATCTTTGTTAAGTGCGTAAAACCTGTTATACCTGGTGCAGACATAAATATTGCCGCCTGAATCGACTACCGGTGTGTAGCGTATGCTGTTTTCTGCGGTGAAAACCCATTCAGGAATTCCTTCATGATTCAGAGCGTACAGGTTCCTGTCATTGCCGCCTATGTAAATTGTTCCTTCCGGACCAATAACCGGGGAGGACCTGATTTTAGCTCCTGTGGGAAAAATCCATTCAGGCGTACCGTCGGGGTTCAACGCATAGAGGCACCGGTCATCACTCCCGAAATAGACAGTACCATCCGGACCAACAGCAGGAGAAGGCCTGATACTGCTCCCGGCAGAAAAAATCCATTCAAGGCTCCCGTCTGAATTCAAGGCATAAAGGTTTCCATTAACAGTTCCAAAATATACGATGCCGTCAGGCCCAACCGCAGGGGAAGAACTGATCTTGCCCCCCGGGGTAAAGTTCCATTTAAGGCTTCCATCCGGATTAAGAGCATACAAAAATCCATCATCACTGCTGAAATAGATGCTGTTTTCAGGGCCAACAACCGGGGATGATCTTAACTTATCTCCTGTGGGAAAAATCCATTCAGGCGTACCGTCCGGATTCAGGGCATATAAACTCCAGTCATCACTTCCAAAATAAATTGTTCCATCCGGGCCTACCGCGGGTGAGGACCTTATCCTGCCCCCTGTTGGAAAAATCCATTCAGGATTTCCCTCAGAGTCCAGTGCATACAGGCACCTGTCATCACTTCCAACATATACTGTACCGTCATTGCCCACTGCAGGGGAAGAGACAACCAGCCCACCCGTTTCAAAACTCCATTTTATCCTGCCCGTAAAATCCTCACTGTAACTCCAATCACTTTTTATTTCATTAACATTTATACCCTGAACTCTATAGACGTAATTACTGCCTTCTTTCAGCCTTTTTTTCATATTATACGTATTTACTTCAACCCCATAGGCCTCAAAAATCGGGCTAATAAAATTACCGTCCTTCTTGTCTACCTGCACTATGTAGCTCTCCGCGTCCTGTAACTCTTCCCAGGAAAACCTGTAGTGTTTCTGGCCTATTAACACTGGTGGATAGACTGCTATTTCCCTGGCAAGAGAACTTTTAATAAAGAGAAAAGTTCTTTTTTCCTTTAGATTCACAAACCTTTTTTCCTGCATTGTCCATGGATCTTTTACGTATACATTCAACATTTTATCAGATAATTTCTTAACTCTTAACGGACTGTTTCCATAATATTTATCGTTGATATAAACTCTCATCCCTGATGGATTTGTAAAGATTATCAGCTCTTTTTCTTTTAGTTTGGAATAGTTTTTAAAAATTTTCTGTGAGTCCTCAACCTTGTTCTTTAAATACCTCCTGAATCTAAATCCTATTCCCATCTCGGCTAAAAATTCATTTCTCTCATTCTTTGCTAAATATCTCTCCCACGCATACTTAACATACTCATACTCTTCTTCAAACTGGTAATAATCTGAAGCGGGAAGTTCGTAAGACATTCGTTCAATCTGCTTATACCGGGCAATACCTCTTTTCCATTCGCTCTGAGAAAAGTCGTACGCCGCGTGCACTCCGAGTATGTTATAGAATAAATTCGCGTTTTCAATTGCCTTCTCCCTTATTGTAGCGGGGTTTATGTAGCTACCTGCACTATTATGAATGTTGACTAATTCATCAAATATCTTTTTGTCAGGTCTTAAAAAACTATCCTCTATCTTCCATCTGTTTACCTGAAGTTCATACTCAACCTCCATCTGTCTGTATCTTTCACGCTCCTCCTCAAGTCTTTTGCAGTAAGAAACATCTTTCAGCAGGCCTATTATTTTCTTAAAGTTGTAAAAAACCTTATCTTCTTTACCTCTCTTTTTCCTTGAGTGTACTATTGTACCTTCCAGTCCCGTTAAAACTGCCGCTTCTTTTTTTATTAAATAAGGTATTGAAAACTCAATTCTTTTTATTAAATCCTCATAGACCCAGTTATCACTTCCAAATATCACTTCCTTTCCCAGCATCCTGTCCTGTCGTACCTCTACATAACGTATACCATTTAAGACATCTTTTATTCGATAGATATTTTCCCCGATAAAATCCCCATCTATGTATACCTCAAAATCCCCTTCCTCTCCAGTTCGTGCAAGCTCTATTATACCGAATCCGATATGCATTCCGGCGAATTCTTTAACAAGTGCCACTATGAGCTCATTAGCCGCGTCGAATATCTCGAATATAGTCTCAACCTTTGCCCGCCTCGTAATCACTATCCTGTTTTTAACCTTGTCGTATACTGACATCTGGATGATTATATTTTCTTTTTTGTCTCGAAAGGTCTTCCCGAAAATAATGTTATCTGTCCTTGTCTCTTTTGCATAATTTTTTACCTT
Organism: Spirochaetota bacterium; assembly: GCA_030673105.1. Taxonomy (GTDB): domain Bacteria; phylum Spirochaetota; class B62-G9; order B62-G9; family DRHN01; genus DRHN01. Next base: position 20,685 of record DAOVJS010000012.1, on the reverse strand, counting down.
AGTAAACTCTTTGTAGGGATCCATGACTTCTGTTTTCGAAACAACGAACATCCTGATACGTTCAAGATTCAGCATTACAACGTCATCAATGGCTTCATTGATGAAATCAATCTGATCATCCTCTTCTGTATTGAACATGGGCACAAGAGCGACCCTTGGTTTGAGGGACTCATCCTGAGGAAAGGCAAACTGAAACATAAAAAGAGTGGAAATAACTATTAGAAGGATATAAAATCGACGCTTCACTATTTGCCGTATTCCTTGGTAGGATAATTAATTCAGGCTGTCCCTTAACATATACAATGGCAATTTAGACATAATACCCTGTGTAATATAAGGTATTAAATGCATAATCTGTAATATGGGACAGCCTAATTAGAGGTTGTTGGGCAACCTTAATTATATTACATCTAATTATCAAATAAGTCAATGGTATTCCAGCTCTGGCAGCTCTGAGGCTTATATTTTTCAGGCATTCAGATAAAAACGATGGTATTCTTAAACCACTGACCGGTAATGTCATTTCCCTGTTAACCAAATAAATCCTGTATTGTAGAAACAATTTTTATTATACTCAATAGATGCAATGGTTTTTTCTCTCTCTGGGTGCCGCGCTCTGCTGGTCTGTTAGTCAGGTCTTTGTAAAAAAGGGTTTTGATTATATACCGCCCCTCTGGACCAATATCGTAAATAATTTTCTTATGATAATTATTCTCATCCCAGCTGTTTTATGGATCAACAGATTTAAGGTCAACACACCGACCTTGCCGGTTTTAACACTAATATTTACTGCTTCATGTTTATACCTTCTCTTTTTTTACGCAATATCCAGGGGGCAGATATCACTCACCGGCACAGTAGTTGCCGGTTACCCGGTAGTAACAATTGTTCTTTCCTATCTCATTCTCCATGAGCGGTTAGCTCATCTGCAGTATGCAGGTATTGCCTTCATCCTTTTAGGTGGTGTCCTCGTTGTCCTGCCCAAAATAAAATCAGTGAATCCGATAAAGGATTTCTCATGGATCCTATGGGGCCTCGCCGGTGCGTTTACCATCGGCTCGGGCGATTTTTTAACAAAACTCTCAATCAATCATATCGGCTCCTACTCTCACATGTTTTTTATATCCCTGACGTCGAACGCAGTGTCAGCACTCAATTACATGATTGATAAAGGGAACAGGCCCCTGCCGAAAATAATTCACAACAGTTTCCTTCCGACCTTCCTCGGTTTAATAATTCATATTATAGGCGTGTTTTTTTTCTACCTGGCTTTTGATTACGGAAAAGTATCCCTCATTGTCAGTGTGTCTTCTATTTACCCTGCATTGATGGCCCTTCTTGCTGTCCGGTTATTAAAAGATAAAATTAACAAGAAACAGGCTATTGGTATTGCATGTACTGTCTGCGGTTTAATAATAATCGGGATCGGCACGGGGAAATGACAATGTGTGGATGCTGATGCGGGTTAAACAGAAATAATAGAAGCCGTCCTTTATTAGCCTTTAACAGCCTGACCTATCTACCGCTCTGTTTCGCTTCTATCATCTCTTTTACTTTCATGACCCGTGTGAGGTTGGATCTTTCCATTTCGGAAAGTTTCATGATTATGTATTTGATAGTTTCTTCCATATTCGGGATAAGTATGTACTCCAGAGCGTTCACCCTCCTCCTTGTTTTTTCAATTTCCTCGGCGAGCAATATGGACGTCTTTTCAAGCTCGGCAAGTTTGAGAAGGGTTTTTAACAGCTCCCCGTACATCTTTACAGACCTGTCAACAAGTACAGAGCTGGTTGCGTCACCATAATCATAGGGATTGCCGGTTATATCGACCTCGAACACCGGGGCTTTTAAGTTCATTATCGACCTGGTCTTTAATTTAACCTCGGTCTGCGCGCCGGGAATAGAGAAGAGATTTTCGATTCCGGCCCCTCCGATAACACCTTCGGCAATTGAGTAGCTTTGAAACACAGACAGAATTTCATTATCCGCCTGTATCCTTAATTTTTTAGTGTCCTCGATAATCTCCAGGAAGTTACGTACAAGTTCGTCCTGCTTGTCCTTTAACAGTTTATGGCCTCTGCGTGCAAGAATAATCCTCTTCTTCAGCCTCAGCAGTTCCATGCGTGTTGGATTTACGTCAAGTATCATGTCAAAACCTTTTATGGCTTATTTATCGTTAAATTCTTATGTAGCTTCAACCTTTTCCTTATATTTTGAAAGATACTTTTCGATAAATTCAGGCCTGATTCTTTTAAGCTCGGCAGCAGGCAGAGTTGCCATAAGCTCCCATCCGAGATCGAGGGTAAATGCAATATCTCTATCCTCAGTTTCTTTCTGGGCTATATATCGTCTTTCATAACTTTCAGCGAAACGATAGAATATTCTGTCCATGTCGGAAAGCGCGGCTTCACCGAGGATAACCTCCAGCTCCCTCGCTTCAAGGCCCCGGGCGTACGCGGCAAAAAGCTGGTTAAAAACATCTGCATGGTCCTCACGTGTTTTACCCTCTCCGATCCCTTTGTCCTTCAAACGTGACAGGGACTGGAGAACGTCAACAGGAGGATATATCCCTCTCATGTGCATTGTCCGGGATAGAACAATCTGTCCTTCGGTAATGTATCCTGTTAAATCGGGAATGGGGTGAGTCTTGTCATCCTCAGGCATTGTAAGTATGGGGATCTGGGTAATTGAACCCTTTTTCCCCTTAATTCTCCCGGCCCTTTCATATATAGATGAAAGATCTGTGTAGAGATATCCTGGGTATCCTCTTCTACCGGGCACCTCCTGCCGGGCCGCTGAAACCTCCCTCAGGGCTTCACAATAATTTGTCATATCGGTTAAAATAACCAGCACGTGCATGCCAATCTCAAAAGCAAGGTACTCTGCAGCGGTTAGTGCCAGTCTGGGGGTTGTGAGTCTCTCAATGGGGGGGTCGGATGCAAGGTTTACAAAGAGCACGGTACGCTCAATAGCACCTGTTTTCTGAAAATCCTGAATAAAATACTGCGCCTCTTCAAATGTAATTCCCATAGCCGCAAAAACAACAGCAAACTCCTCTTCGGTTCCTAAAACTTTCGCCTGCCGCGCTATCTGCGCCGCCATTTGAGAATGGGGAAGTCCGTTTCCGGAAAAAATCGGTAGTTTTTGTCCCCGGACAAGTGTATTCAGACCGTCAATGGTTGAAAATCCTGTCTGGATAAATTCAGACGGATAATCCCGGGCATAGGGATTTATCGGAGAAGAATTGATATCAAGCCTCTTTTCAGGGATGATTTTCGGCCCCTTATCAATCGGCCGGCCCTGTCCATCAAATACTCTTCCCAGAATATCCTGCGATACATCTAACTCCATTCCTTTGCCTTTGAACCGGACTTTTGTGTTGAAAATATTTACCCCCGTTACCCCTTCAAAAAGCTGGATGAGCGCTTTATCCCTGTTTACTTCGAGAACCCTTCCGTTTCTAAGCTCCCCGTCAGGCAGCTCGATCTCAACTAACTCTTCGTATTTCGCGCCTTCGACCTGCTCAACGAGCATCAACGGGCCCGCCACTTCTCTTATTGTATTATATTCCTTGATCATTTAAACCTCCGATAAAACCTTTTCCCGGTATCTGCAAATAGATAAATTTCCGTGATTTTAAATTTCAGACATCTACCAGTTTTTCCTTGAGTTCCTGAAAACCCTTTGTAATTTCTAGTTTGATATTTTCAAACTCCTCTTTCTTATCCTCATGAATATATTTCGCTCTCGCAATTTTTTCTCTCACTTGAAGAACTGTAATATCGAGCATAGGAACTTCATTTTTCAAAGCATCCTCAGCCTGATTATGAAAGTGCATTATTAATTCCATTAACTTTACCATTTTTTCAAAGGAACTGTATGTATCAACTTCATCGAAAGCATTCTGGTGGAGAAAATCTTCACGAATCGATTTGGCTGTTTCCATGATAAGACGGTTATCCGGAGAAAGAGCATCAAGACCGACAAGCCGTACTATTTCTTCAAGCTCCGCCTCTTCCTGAAGAATGACCATTGCCCTGTTGAGATTATCGATCCACTCCTGCCCGTAGTTTTTAACGAAATATTCTTTAAGATTTGGTATGTAGAGAGAGTAGCTATTCAACCAGCTGATAGCTGGAAAGTGCCTCCTGTACGCCAGCTTGTCCTCCAGGCCCCAGAATACCTTCACTACACGAAGCGTTGACTGCACTACAGGATCAGCCAGGTCACCGCCGGGAGGGGACACCGCGCCTACCGCGCTTAACGTGCCGATTCTATCGTCATTCCCAAGACAAATCACCTTACCGGCCCTTTCATAAAACTCCGCGATTCTCGTGCCCATGTATGCAGGATAGCCTTCATCTCCGGGCATCTCCTCAAGCCTCCCGGACATTTCCCTCATGGCTTCCGCCCATCTCGAGGTGGAGTCAGCCATTAACGCGACAGAGAACCCCATATCCCGGTAATATTCAGCGATTGTGATGCCTGTGTAAACGGAAGCCTCTCTCGCGGCTACAGGCATATTTGATGTATTGGCTATCAGGATCGTTCTCTTCATTAAGGGTTCACCCGAGTGAGGGTCAATCAATTCCGGGAACTCCATTAATACATCAGTCATTTCGTTACCCCGTTCGCCGCAGCCGACATAGACAATAATCTGGGCATCAGCATATTTTGCGAGCTGGTGCTGAACTACCGTCTTGCCGCTGCCGAATGGCCCCGGTATACATGCAGTCCCTCCTTTGCTTATAGGAAAAAGGGCATCTATCACTCTCTGCCCTGTAGAAAGGGGTTCATCAGGGGTAAGTTTTTCTTTATATGGCCTCGGTTTTCTCACCGGCCACTTTGCTATCATCGTAATTTCAACATCTTTTCCATTTTCAGTTTCAATAACAGCTACTGTTTTTTCTACAGTACATTCAAGCCTCTCAATTGATTTAACTACTCCTTTCACTCCCGGCGGCACCATGATTTTGTGCTCAACAAGGACCGACTCTTCAACGGTCCCCAGCACGTCACCTTCCGCGACACTGTCGCCCACCCGGACCGAAGGATTGAAGCTCCATTTCCTGTCCCTTGAAAGGCCGGGAATATCAATGCCTCTTGTAATTAAATCCCCTGCTGTTTCCTTTATTATATCAAGCGGTCTCTGGACCCCGTCATAAATGGACTCTATAAGTCCGGGCCCCAGCTCCACCGAGAGGGGATGGCCACTAAGGTATACAGGTTCACCTATACCGAGTCCGCCTGTCTCCTCGTATACCTGTATGGAGGCCTCATCTCTTCTCATTTCTATGATTTCTCCCATAAGCCTCTGTTCGCTCACACGTACAACATCATATATTCTTGCATTTTGCATGCCTTCGGCAATAACAAGCGGACCTGCAACCTTTACTATACTACCGGCATCCATACTAACTCTCCTTAAATAAGTCTGTCCCAATTGCCTTTATAACAAGGCCTCTCAGGCGCTCAAAAGCGACTCTTGATGTTTCTCCCAGTCCTCTTATTGTCAATACAACGGGGAGGTCCTTTTCCCATAATGCGTCTATCTGTTCTTTCAACTTTACTGCTATATCTTCAGTAATTAATATAAGTTTGTACCCTTTTTTAACTACAGCATTAAACCATTCTTCAATATTCTCATTACCTTTATAATAAAAATATATATCCACACCAAAGGGCCTGAAACCAAGGATGTTCCTCTCCTCACCCAGAATAGCTATGCTAGCCATAAAATCCTCTTATATGCTTTTTAATTTCTTCAGGGCTTACGCCGGCGCTTTTTGAAAGAAGTACAGTTCTTAAGTTTTTTACTTCGGTCCCCCTGACCCACAAATAGGTTAACAGCGGTTCAACACCGAATGTTACAAAGAGGCTTTCCTTCAAATATTTTATTAACTCCTCTTCAAGCAGTTTCTCAACCTCTGCCGCCTGAGCCTCTTTATCCTCCGTTTTGCCTGTATTATTTAAAGCCGCAGACAGCGGTGAAAATACAATCCTGGATGAAAAGCCTTCCAGGTTGAGGTCAAATCCCAGCTCAAGGAAGGAAATATCAATAATTCCAAAAGGAAGAAACCGCTCTCTCAGGGCTGTCCGTTTTGCGCCCTGTACCTTCAACCGCAAGGCTGTCATAATATTATTAGCATCAACCTCTCTAGTAAAATACTCTGTCAGAAATCCATTTCCGTATTCCTCAAGAATCTGGAAAAGTTCAGAATAATATGAGTTATCACAGCTATTGTCTATTATTTTTCCTGTAAGATCTCTAGCGTTTTTCAATAAATTATAGGTTTCATAGATCAGACTGCCCGTATCGAGCGCTTTTCCACTCTCAAGCAGAGATTTCAATAGAGGATAGGAGTAGTTAGAACGCTTCGATATCTCGGTCGGAATAGTTATTTCCTGACCCCCTGCCTCTTTGATAATCAGTTTCAGGAGCTCATAATCGTACTTTAAAGAGATAAGCCTCTTTACTTCATCCTGCAGAATCAGAGACTTAACCAGGTATAAGCTTTCGGTAAATGATTCTTCCAGGCTTTTGACAAGAGCAGATAAAAGGGGAGGTCCATCACTTTTTATTCCTGCTATCTCAGTAAATAGCGGAAAAAAACGCTCTTCCGGGGCCACGATAAGTGTATTGTAATCTTTACCGTCTATTAGTTTGGTTTCCAGCGCCCTTATCCTTGCAACAGCATAGGCATAATCACTTATCTCGACAAACTCTATGCTACTCTGCATTAAAAATCTCCCATGCTCTCTGCTCTAGATCTGTACGTTTGTATTTAAAGAGGCTGTCAATTGACATGTTAATTTCGACCTTTCCTTTCCTCAATACAAAACCCCATGGGAAATCCCCTTTTTTCTTCAAAAGAGTAAACTTTCCCTTTGTCTTATTATTCAGATCCTTTATTAACCCTTCCAGGTATTTTGTATCACCTTTTTTCCCGAAAACAACCTCTTCATCTTTCGTGTGAGACACTTTAACAATCAACGATGTAATTAGATCCTTGTATTCTGAAAGCTGTTGACCCACAAGCATCTCATAGGCATCTGTAAATGCCCTGTCCATCCACTTCTGCCGGGCCTGAAGCATATTCTTTCTCTGCTCGAGTCTCTTGTTTAGTACGGCTCTTTCCTTCTCTCTCCTGTACTGCTCATCAAGCTGCGACTTCCGGCTCTCAAAATAGCGTTCAGCTTCTCTCCTCCCATCCTCACTTATGCCTTGAGCTTCGCTTTCAGCCCCGCTTATAATCTCCCTGGCTTCTGCTTCTGCGTCGGCAATGATGCGGTCTATAATCCCTTCTACCGACATACTAAATCTCCATTCCTCAATATTTTTAGAATGTTAAGAACAACCATATAAATATCGAAACAAGCAGTCCCAGAACTGCGTAGAACTCCACCAGAACGCCCATAACGAGAGCTTTTCCCATTTCACCTTCCTGCTTTGAAATCAGGTTTACCCCTCCGGCACATACCTTTCCCTGATGGATCGCCGAAAAAAGACCCGCAATAGCAATGGGAAAATTCATAAATAAAACCTCAAGCCCCTGAGTAATGGTAAGCTGGACAATGTTTCCCTCCAGCATGCCTATCTTCTGTATCGTTAAAAATCCCATGACAAAGCCGTAAATACCCTGTGTTCCGGGGAGTGCGATTAAAAGTAAGAACTTCCCAAACTTTTTAGGATCTTCAGTCATTGCCCCTGAAGCTGCAGTTGCCACAAGCCCAATACCCTTCGCGGATCCTGTACCGGCCAGAGCAACGGCAATCCCGGCCCCTGCAAGAGCGAGAAAAAGTCCAACATTCATTTTATCCTCCTTAAGAATAGGCAAGTAAACTTTCAATAATTATGAGATTTTATTGCTCGCCTCTTAATAGTTTTTTATATATGATCCCGGTTTTATTTCTTAACCGGAACATATGTATATTTTCTTTTTTCGGAAAATGTTTCTAAAAGCTCTCCCTCTCCCGTATAAAACTTTGTGAAAAATTCCATAAACTGCAGCCTTATGGAATGAACAAACGCACTGAGCCCGCTGATAAAAAGATTAAATAGATGCCCGCCAAGCAAAACAGCCACCATTCCAACAATGCCGATTACAGGGATCTGCCTGATCATTCCGGCCAGAGTATTCATTACTCCCGCAACCACTCCGGTAGCAAGTCCCAGTGCTAAAAGCCTTGAATATGAAAGGACATCTCCCAGAACACCGGATACACCGTAAAGGGTAAAAAGGCCTTTACCCAGTCTCTTTACCGGGTTCCATGAGTTTCTCTCTGAAAAAAGCAGGAGGATACCCGCCCAGAGAGCAAGTAAAACATAAAACAGGAAATTAAGTAAACTTTCTTGAGCGGGAAGTACCTTTATAAGCACCTTGGGAACAGGGGAAAGAAGTAAAAAGACCCATGGAAGATGATCACACACCGCCTCTACCCAGTCTCCACTTTTTATCAGCATGTACATCTTAATGATATAGCCCGTGATAAGATGGATGACTCCCAAAGCAAGGGACATCGCGAAAAAGGTCAGGATGTCCTTACTGGAATCAAATATCATTATCTTATACCTGGCTTCTCTCAACCAGGAAAGATTCTCCGGCAGCATATCAAAATTGATACCAAATACAGTGCCGATCAGCGCCCCGATAACAAATGTTGAAACACCCAGGATTAAAAACAGGTTTAAAAACTTCTTCATGCTGTTTCTGGGTTTGAGGATTTTCAAACCCAGAAAGCAGGTAAGAGCAATAACCAACCCGTAGCCTGCTTCTGTCAGACAGATTCCAAAGAACAGTGCGTAAAAGGGCATTAGAATCGGTGTCGGATCTATTTCCTTTGGATTCGGCGGAGAATAGAGGGTCACAATCATCTCAAAAGGTGAAACAATCTTGTTGTTTTTAAACACAACGGGAGGTATTTCCTCCTCCTCTTTTTCAATTATTTCAACAGAGGCCTCTTGATGGTTACCAACAACTTCTTTTAAAACCTTATAATCCCTCTCACGCATCCATCCATTTATAACCAATACCTTTTCTGTATAGAAGAACCTCTCTTTGACGCTCTCCTTTTCAACCTCTGTTTGAAGATAATCATAATAAAAGCGGAGTATCGCTGCTTCCTTTGCAACTTCCGAAGCCTTTAAGCTCAGCCTGTCCCTAACTGATTCCATCTCACGTATTTTTTCTTTATATCCGTTTATTATTTCGGAGGGTGTTCTGGAAATATCCTGCAAAGAAAGAGGTTCAAAATGGAAATCCTTTTCAAGCCGCTCTATTTCCTCTTTTACGCTTTTATGGAAAATTATATAGAAAAATATGGTCTCTTCACCGCTTATTTTTTCAACATGGACAAGGTCGGAAATAGCGCTGTTTACTATAGTTTCAAAATCTTCGAAATTTAGTTTAGAAATAACAGCCTCTGTTTTTCCTTCATCAGAAAGGAAGCTCAGCGGAGCATTGAAATTACTTAAAGGGAGAAGCTCATCTATTTTCTGATTATGATCCTTTATTGTGCTTTCAATATCATTGATCTCTTTTTCAATTGCAAGAGCTTCTTCCCGGATTTGTGTTGCATTCTTTTCATCAATTATCCGCTTCAGCCCGTCTTTTGATACCTGTTCAGGCTCGATAGAAAACTTCTTCAGAAACGGGACTTTGGGTTCATATTTTTCAATAAACCTTAAAGCCCTTTCCGTATCTATTACCTCTTTGTTCAGCTCAATGAGGGCCTTCTCTGTACTCTGTATTGCTTCCTTTTCACTTTCCCAGTCTTTAATTGAATGAGGATCAATCTGGACCAGTGAGAGTTCCTGAAGCTCTTCGATGACCTTGTCCGTCACAGAATTATGTACGGTGATCTCCACCTTTTGAACTGGATCCAGTGCCATAGTTTTTTACCTGTCGGTCTCTCAGATGGTATACATACTTATTAATCGTTAGTGATTATCTTTGAAAAAGAAAATACTTTTGTGTGTCATTCCTTTGTAAAAATCATAGGCAAGAAATAAATTTTCATCATGATTAACTAGTTTACTTTCCTATTCTTTTACAATCTCGCTCGATATAAATTGTTTTGCTTTTTTATGATTTTCTTTACAGAGCGTGTTTATTTTTTCAATTTCTCTCTGTTCTTCATCCTCTATTTGTTTCAAAACTTCCTGCATCTCTTTATTATACTTCTCTTTTATCTGGATCTCCTCTTTTTCCAGCAGCTTATCCTTTTCATTAATAAATTCTGTTTTTTTCTCCCTGGCGTTCAAAATTATTTTATACGCTTCGTCCGTTGCTTCTTTTACTATCTCGGCCGCTTCCAGCTCTTTTTGTTTAATTTTTTCTATTGTTTCACCCGCCATGTTTCTCTCCGCTGTGGTTTACACTATGGTAATAGCGTTATTTATTAAATAATAGTAAACTATATATTTTAAAAAATCAAATTTTTCCAGTATATTTTTCTTATATTATCAGCATATATCCAGCAGTTCTAAAGGATCGTTAATCATGAAATCCGGGTGTAAATTTTTAATTATGTCTTTTTTACTGAATCCATATGTAACGTAAATAGAAGCCACTCCCGCATTTTCAGCAGTCAGAATATCATTCCTCCCATCTCCTATCATCACTGCCTTCTCTTTTTTTATTCCGGAATGTTTGATTATATACTCAATTCCATCGGTGTATGGTTTTTTTAAATCAAAAGTATCTCCTCCGATAATAAGTGTAAAAAAGTGCGACAGATCAAGACCGTCTGTAATAGCCTTCGAAAGATCATAGGATTTATTTGTTAAAACAGCCTTATATCGACCTCCAAGCTGCTCCAGCATCCTAAAAACCCCGGGATAAGGTTTTGTTGTTTCCAATAACCGGGATGAGTATGCAGCTTTAAAAACAGATATTGCCTGTTCTATATCCGCTCTGTTATCCATAATGCACCGTTCCACCAGCTTCCTGATCCCGTCACCTACATATCCTGTTACTTCATCAACACCTTTTTTCCCAAGATCGTAATTAGAAAGCATGTCGTTGACTGCAGCAGTAATATCCATACGGGTGTCGATAAGCGTTCCGTCGAGATCAAAAATGCACAAATCATAGCCCATGATTCCTCCTTTAATTAAAGAATGAATATATTAATTCATTCCTGCTGAATCAATAAAAAACTATGAAAAACTACCGCCTATGGTTTTATCTATTAATATCCGGGTCTTCCTCCCGCTTGCGGGCTTTTGTACCAAAAATTATTGCTGCAATACTAATAAAGAGGCGAGGAATAAATCTCATACTAATTGATAAGTTTACTTGCCTATCTTTCCCTTGAAGCTCCGGCATATTTTTATCATATTAGCCTGATGAAAGTATTGATAACAAAGATCGTCCTCATCATTCCCTTCTCCAACTCCCTGAAGGACAAAAGAAGGGTTGTGAAGGCATTAAAGGACAGGATCTGGTCTAAATTCAGGGCTTCCATATCAGAAATCGAAGATCATGATTCCATCCAGCGGGCCGTGCTGGGAATCGTCTATGTTTCCAAAGATAAGCATATACTGGACAGCATGGTGAACAGGGTTATTGATCTTGTCGATGAAACCTATCCGGGTATACTTCATAATTACGAATACACAATCGAACATTATTAACACAGCCTGTTCTGGAAATTAATAGATATGCGGGTTTTCCTGAAGGTGCCGCACAAAGATATGACCGCCCAGTTTTGCTTCTATTCCCTCCACCGCTGCTATCGCGGCTGAAGTTGTTGTAGTATAGGGTATTCCATGTGTTAAGGCCGCCAGTCTCATTTTGTAATCATCCATCTGCGACTCTTTCCCTAGAGGTGTGTTAATGAAAAGATCAATTTTTGAATGTTTAATGAAATCCAGAATATTGGGATGCCCTTCACTTACCTTTTGAATAACATCAGCCCAGACCCCATTATCCCATAAATAGGCTGCGGTGCCTTTTGTCGATGTGATGTTTAATCCTAATTTCTTTAATTTCCTGGCAACAGGGAGTATTGTGGGCTTATCAAAATCATTTACACTTATAAAAACCGTACCGGTTGTCGGTAACGGCGTATCAGCTCCAAGTTCTGCTTTATAGAAAGCTTCTCCAAAGGATGCCCCTGTTCCCATGACTTCTCCTGTTGAGCGCATTTCAGGACCGAGGAGCGGGTCAACTCCGGGGAACCTGTTGAAGGGCAGAACAGACTCCTTGACAGACACATATAAAGCTTCAAAGTCACTCGTTATACCCAGGTCTTCCAGGCTCTTTCCCATGATCAGCGCTGTCGCTATACGAGCTAAATGGACCCCGTTCGCCTTTGAAACAAAGGGTACGGTACGTGAAGCCCTCGGGTTTACCTCAAGGACATACACCTTATTTTTCTTAACCGCGAACTGGATATTTATCAACCCGACAACCCCGAGGCTCTTAGCAATGAGCCTGGTCTGCCTCTTAATCTCTTCGATCCACTCCGGCTTTGATTTAACCGGAGGAAGGGAGCAGGCAGAATCGCCTGAATGGATACCCGCGTCCTCGATATGCTGCATAACTCCGCCAATCACAACCAGGTTGCCGTCCGAAACCGCGTCAATATCATACTCAAAGGCGTCTTCCAGAAACTCATCTATGAGCACAGGGTCGGTTTCTGAGACCTGCATATTCACGTTCAGGTAACTCTTTAATTTATCATTATCATAAAAAATCGCCATCTTCTTCCCGCCGAGAATATATGAAGGCCTCACAAGTATGGGATAACCAATATCTCCCGCAATTTTTAGTGCCGCCTCCAGACTCTTCGCCGTTCCGTTCTCCGGCTGTCTTAAACCAAGCTCTCCGATAAGTCTGGAAAATTCCTCTCTCGACTCAGCCTTGTCTATTGATTCAGCGGATGTTCCGAGAATTTTTACCCCTGCTTTTTCGAGAAACCGCACCATATTGAGGGGAGTCTGACCGCCAAACTGAACAATGACGCCGACCGGTTTTTCCTTTTCAATTATGTTCATTACATCTTCAAAGAAGACAGGTTCAAAATAGAGCCTGTCAGAGGTATCATAATCGGTGCTCACCGTTTCAGGATTACTGTTTATCATTATTGTTTCGTAGCCCAGGTCTCCAAGCTCAAAGGAAGCCTGCACACAGCAGTAATCAAACTCAATCCCCTGCCCGATCCTGTTTGGTCCGCCCCCAATAATGAGCACTTTAGGTTTTTCCGAAATGATGGTTTCATCTTCAGTATCATAGCTGGAATAGAAATAGGGAGTATAAGCTTCGAACTCAGCCGCGCAGGTATCAACCATCTTGTAAGTGGGGAGGATCTTCGCCTTCTTACGTAACTCCCTAACTTCAAATTCGCTCATCTTTTTAAGATATCCTATATACTCGTCTGAAAACCCCATCATCTTTGATTTTCTCAGGGTTTTGTTGTCCAGCGGGTTATTTTTAATATACTGTATTCTGCTCGATGACTTTTTAAACATCCTGATAAACCAGGGATCTATCTCTGTAAGGTGTGATATATCCTCCTCTTTTACACCACGGTTCAACGCCTCGATGATAAAAGGAATACGGTCCGGTGATTTTGTTGACAGGATCTCTATGATTTCATCAGAGCTCTTTTCAGCAGCTACCTTATACCATTTTTCTGAATATTCAAGAGCCCTGAGCCCCTTGAACACTGCTTCAAGAAAAGTGCGGCCTAAAGCCATTACTTCACCAACAGATTTCATCTGAATAGAGAGCTCCGGCCGTATTCCAGGAAACTTGTCAAATGTAAAACGCGGGAGTTTCACGGCAACATAATCAATCACCGGTTCAAAGGACGCGGGGGTTTTTTTAGTAATATCATTGGGCATTTCATCCAGAGTGTATCCAACAGCGAGCTTGGCGGCAATTTTTGCAATTGGAAAGCCCGTGGCTTTTGAAGCAAGCGCGGAGCTTCTGGAGACCCTCGGATTCATCTCTATCGCGACAATCTGGCCCGTTTCAGGATTCATCGCAAACTGCACATTTGAACCTCCGGTTTCAACCCCTATTTTCCTGAGAATCGCGATTGACGCATCCCGCATATACTGGTTCTCTCTGTCAGAGAGAGTCATTGCAGGTGTAACGGTCGCGCTGTCACCTGTATGAATACCCATTGGATCAATATTTTCGATGCAGCATATTATGACCGAATTATCATTTTTATCCCGCATCACCTCATATTCAAACTCCTTCCATCCATTAATCGACTCTTCAATCAGCACCTGATGGATGGGGCTGCTTTCAAGGCCCTGCGAAACTGACCTTTCAAAGGCTTCTTCATTATCCGCAATGCTGCCGCCCAGCCCGCCGAGAGTAAAGCTGGGCCTTATTATCACCGGAAGCCCGATATTCTTTAAAACCGACCCGGCTTCTTCTAGCGTGTGAGCAAGCCCGCTCCTGGGGGTATCAAGGCCGATTTCTTCCATAGCCTTTTTAAACAGCTCTCTCTGCTCCGCCCTCTTTATAACATCAATATCAGCCCCGATGCTTTCTACTGAGAAATTATCAAGAATACCTTTTTCATCCAGTTCCAGGGCCAGGTTTAATGCGGTCTGCCCGCCCAGGGTGGGCAGGATCGCATCAGGCCTTTCGCGGGCAATAATATCAGCAACTGTCTCTGCTGAGAGAGGTTCAATGTAGGTCCTGTCTGCCATTTTTGGGTCCGTCATGACTGTTGCCGGATTGCTGTTTACAAGAATCACGGCATACCCCTCTTCTTTAAGGGCCTTTAAGGCCTGTGTTCCTGAATAATCAAACTCGCAGGCCTGGCCAATGATAATAGGCCCGGATCCGATAACAAGAATTTTTTTTATGTCGTTTCTCTTAGGCATCAGTGTTTTCCAATCAAACCAAGAAATTCATCAAACAGATAGAGCGTATCACGGGGCCCGGGACTGGCCTCCGGATGAAATTGTACCGAAAACAGCGGGAACTTTTTATGTCTTAACCCCTCAAGGGTATAATCATTTAAATTGATAAAGGTTACTTCGATGTCCTTTTTGTCCAACGTGTCTGTATCTACCGCGAAACCGTGGTTCTGTGTTGTGATAAAAACCCTTTTCGTTCTTTCATCCCTGGCAGGGTGATTTCCACCGTGATGCCCGAACTTTAATTTATATGTTTTTGCTCCAAGAGCCAGTCCTATCAACTGGTGGCCGAGACAGATGCCGAAAATGGGAACTTCACCAATAAGACCATTAACCGTTTCAACCACTGTCCTTAATGCCGAAGGGTCACCGGGACCATTGGACAGCAGCACTCCGTCAGGTTTTGTTTTCATGATGTCATTTTTGGAAGATGAAGCAGGGAAAACCTCCACCCTGCAGTTTCTTGTCGAAAGCTCACGGAGCGTGCTGATTTTTACGCCGCAGTCAAGAACGGCAATCCTGTACCCCTCCCCCTCGCTGTACAGATAGGGCTCTTCCGCTGTTACCTCTATGACAAGGTCTCTTCCCGGCAGCCCGGGAGACTTTTTCACCTTTTCCAGAAACGCATTTTTATCCACTGTTTTTGTGGTAATTCCCGCTTTCATGGCTCCCTTTTCCCTTATATACTTAGTGAGGGAGCGTGTATCCAGCCCTTCCACACCGGGGACCTTCTGGTTGTAAAGGTAGTCAGACAGACTGCACCTGACTTTACTGTGATATTTTAAAGAGGCAGGATCGCTGTTTGATATATCATATTCCGGAGGGGTATGACAGTATTTAATCGACCGGGCAGCTTTTTCATTCAGCTCTTCTCCCGAATACTCTTTTACCACAAAACCTTCTGTGTGGATTTTTACCGATTCATCCTCATTATACCGGATCCCATAATTACCTATCATAGTGTTTGTCATAAGCACAATCTGCCCGTGATAGGATGGATCTGTGATGATCTCCTGATAGCCGGTTAACCCTGTATTGAACACCAGCTCACCATAAGATTCACCTTCACCGGTGAAGCTGCTGCATTCACATTGCCAGCCGTCTTCTAACATTACTATAGCTTTCATATTGGACCTAATATAAATGTAATAATATTTAATTAAACCTTCGGCACACTTACCCGGCCAAATTGTTAAACCTGGAACCACTCGTTACATTTAAATTATTACCGGAGACTGATTATTAAAACTCTTTTTTTAAAGGTCGCTGCCACAGGGCATTCAAAGCTTTCTTCACTGAAGTATGCCTGTACAGAATATTATATATCTGTTCACATATCGGCATTTCCACATTGCACTTTTTACCCAGTTCGTAAAAAGATCGGGTGGAATGGATACCTTCAGCTGAAATTGATATGGTGGATAATTTTTCTCCGCTTGCAATAAGTTCTCCGACCTTTCTGTTTTTGCTGTAAGGGCCGAAACAGGTTACACAAAAATCTCCAACTAAGCTCAGTCCGTTGAAGGTTTCAATTTTGGCCCCTAATGCCCCCCCCAATCGTTTTATTTCAACCATGGAACGTGAAATCAGGCTTGCTTTTAGACCGAGTTCACCCATTCCATCACAGATGCCGCTCGCAATTCCTATTACATTTTTAAACGCGCCTGATAATTCTACACCGGTGACATCAGCCACTTTATATATTCTGATAGTATCAGAATAAAATATCCCGCTTACCATATCCATTATTTTTTTTCTTCTTGAAGCAACAACAAGGCAGGTCCTCTTGCCAGCGGTTATCTCTTCGGCATGGCCCGGGCCTCCGAGAACAGCAAAGTTTTCAACACCAAGGACTGAATGAGCTGTTTCAGACATTCTCATCAAAGTAGCGCAATCCAGGCCCTTTATTGTCGAAATCATGGTTTTTCCCTGAATTCCTGGTAAATGTTTTATAGAGTCGCAAAAGTTTCTGAAGCCCTGTGAAAGTATTGCGACAAAAATTATATTACTGAATGTCAGCGCTTCACCTATATCATTCGTGAACTTGATCGTCTTCTGGAGATGAACGTATTTATTTTCCAGACTGGTTTGTAAAAGTTCCAGCTTTTCTTTGTTTCTACCCCAGAGCATTATGTCATACCCTCTGTTTTTCAGATACCACGCAAGAAGTGTTCCCCATCTACCGATGCCTATAATGGTTATTTTTTTCATGTTTCTTTACTCCGGTCTGACCGTGATCTTCAGACAGTTAACCCATTAATTTCCCCAAATTGACTGATTTTTTATTTGTAAAAAATGATACTTAAAGTTAAAAGTATAATCCGAACAGGGGAGCCACTTTAACGTAAAGGATGATATCATGATGACACAAAAAAATGAAATAATCAATAATAAAATTGATAGAATCGATATAATAAATGATATCAAAGGGAATATATTTGATAAATAAGTGAGAATATTTACCTATATAGATTTGTAATTGTTTGTAAATAAACAAGTTGCAAGCAGGAGGAAAATTAGTAAAAAAGCCTTTTGTAACTCATTGATATAATATTATTTATGAGTTTTATAGAAGGCTCAAAGACAAATGTTGAAACAGGTAAACATTTATCCCGGCTATTGATGCTATAAATTACACAGGCCCATAGCACCATCTTTATCATATTCATTGTCACCAATATTTGCTCCATGCCTCGTAAAGATTACAAATCTATCACGCAAATTGTATTGCTATAAATACCGGGGAATACCCCATGACGCTGTAAGAATTACATCTGATTCTCGTATTATATCTTTATTAAGTTTTATTATATTTGTGTACTATGCATATCCAGACCGATGTTTAAAATACAAACCTCATACTCATTCTGTATCTTTGAAAACTCAATAGCTATGTATAATGAGTGGAAAAGATGATGTATGCCAGGCCTGTAGAGAAACAGGTTTCTTGAGTGACATATCGGTCCTTTTTTTATATCTTTCTATGGTTATTGCCAATACCGCTGAGGATAACCGGATTATTTTTTTGTTTTTCAACCCTTTTTTAAAGGGTTATCATGTAACTTTGGGATATAATTAAAAAATGAATGTCGGATATTTTATTGCAGGTTCTTTACATTTTATTCCTTCTATTTTACCGCTTATCATGGAAACAGGTGGTGTCATTATAACCTTCAAGAAAGGCGCGGAAAAATTAATAGATGAAAAGAAAAAAAATTATACCATTTCATATTACAGAAATAATAAGGATCTCCTGAAAGATTTTCACAATTTAAAGATAGATGTACTTGTTCATCCCAGCTTTTCCGTTCAGCGCTTTAAAAAATTCAGTGAAATAAAACATGTACAGGTTTTTCATGGAATTTCAGATAAACCCTTCAGCTTTCACAAAAGCCTCAAATATTACGACCTTATCACTGTTCCCGGTTTGAAGAAGAAGGAGGATATAATAAAAAAGGGATTGGCTCGTCCGGATAAAATAGCGGTAATAGGATATCCGAAACTTGATTTTTTCCTGAATTCCCATTTTGATAGCGAGGCCTTTAAAAATAAAATAGAACTCGATCCGTCAAGAAGAACTGTCCTATATTCTCCCACATGGGTCGACAGGAATAAAGTTTCTTCTTTTACAAAATACGTGGTTTCTGTTCTCAGGAATCTAAGAGATTTCAATGTTATCGTTAAACCGCATCCAGATATTCTAAGATACAGGCCCTGGCAAATATTGAAAGCATATATGATGAAAAGAAAGAACTGCTTTATATACCCGGGAAGTTTGAATGTTTTGCCTTTCATGTCGGTTTCTGACATCCTGCTCACAGACATATCGGCTGTCGCACAGGAATATCTGCCCTTTGACAGGCCGATTATTTTTTTACACCCAAAACCTGGATCGGACATCCCTCCCGAGCGCACCTGGATATGGAGATGCGGGGATGTTGTGGTAGATAAAAATAAAATATTAAATGCAGTTAAAGAAAACCTTTCTTCCCCTGATAAATATAAATCTCAGCGTGACAAAGCATTAGGATTTATTTTTCTTGCATTTGACGGGAAATCTGCATTAAGATTTAAGGAGTTGTTGCTGGATCTCGCCGTAAGGAGGCTGCCGTTTGAATAAACCAACTATCAATAAAGATTTAAAATGGGCACTCTCATATTTAAAGCCATACATTTTGCCGCTGTTTGGAATCTTTATTCTCACCTTTGGGCAAAACTACACCTTTGCTCTACTTCCTAAAATAGGCACAAACTTCCTTTTCGAGCTACTCAACCCTGAAAATATCCAACTCCTTGTCAAATATCTGGTTCTTGTGCTTGTTATTATACTTGCTAAATCCTTTTTAAGTTTTTTTAGAGGCTATTCGGTAAAAGTAGTCATAAACACAGTAATGAAAAAGATCAGGGACAGGATATTTTCTCATCTATTAACGCTGGATTTAGATTTTTTTACTGAAAATAAAACAGGCGACATAATAGTGTTAACTATAAATGACGTTACCAGGGTAAAAACGGGCTTTTATCTAGGTATTATTCGATTTCTCAGCCAAATTATGATGGTTATCATAATTGTGGTAAAGCTAATTCTTCTAAACTGGCGGTTAACGTTGATCAGTTTCGGAGCGACACCTTTCATTATCTGGATTATAAGGGTTATCGGTAATAAAATGCGCGTAGTCAGCAGGAAAGTAAGGAAAAATGTAGCGGATCTTTCGATCAATCTTCATGAAACTGTTACCGGCATTGAAGTTGTGAAAGCTTACGCACAGGAAGAGTATGAGCTTGATAATTTTAAGAAGAATACGAAGACATTTAAAAGAAACAATCTGAAATTGGCGTTGTTAGGACACTTCTTTTCGCCTTTGAACGAAATAATAATATATTTTTTTGCAATGGCTATTGTTGCCGCTGGAAGTTATTTCATAATAAAAGGCTCCTTGAAACCAAAACAGCTGATAGAATTCATGATACTAATGGGAATAATGTCAGGCCCACTTATGAAAATTCCTTCATTCATTACGCGTTTTAAAGTTGTAACAGCTTCAATCGACAGAATACTCAATTTTTTAGAAACCAAACCCAGGATACAGGAAATTGAGAATCCGGTTGAAAAGGTTCTGGAAGGTAAGATAGAGTTTAAAAACGTATGGTTTTCTTATAATCCTTCACAGACAGTTTTAAAGGATGTAAGCTACGTGGCTGAGAAAGGGGAAGTGGTGGCACTGGTCGGCCCTTCGGGTGCCGGAAAGACAACAATAGCAAATCTCATCCCCAGGTTTTATGAGTATGAAAAAGGCGAAATTTTGATTGATGATACAATTATAAAGAATTACGGGTTGAAATCATTGAGGTCGCAGATAGGTATTGTCTCCCAGAATGTAATACTGTTTAATACGAGTATATTCGAAAATATACGTTATTCCATGAGAGATGCTACTGAAGAGGAAATAATATCGGTTACAAAACAGGCATACGCATATGATTTTATAATGCAGTTCCCGGATCAGTTCCATACAGAAGTCGGGGAAAAAGGAGTCAAACTTTCCGGAGGTCAAAAACAGAGAATCGCCATAGCAAGGACCTTTCTTATGAATCCTCAGATCCTGATCCTGGATGAGGCTACCTCATCCCTTGATTCTGAATCGGAATACTATATACGGTTGGCTATAGAGGATCTCATGAAAGGGAGAACATCTATAATAATTGCCCACAGGCTTTCCACTATCTCCCACGCAAAAAAAATACTGGTGCTAAATGAAGGTCAAATCGTCGATATTGGTACGCACGATGAATTA
>DAOVJS010000029.1 GCA_030673105.1 Spirochaetota bacterium | reverse complement strand
GAAGAATTAGAAGAATTACTATTATTTTTAACAGTCTATACTGGATTCAATAAGCCGGGAGCTTTTTATGCTGAAATAACAAAATTTTATACCTCGTAAATTATAGGAGGAATGATGAAGTTAGAAGGTAAAAAAATCGGTATACTGTTTGAGGGTGATTTTTATGAAAATGAAATATTTTATTACATGCTGCGATTTCCTGAGGAAGGGGCTGACCTGCATTTTTTAACAAGATTATGGGGACAGGAAAAAATTACATTTTACGGGCACGAATATCAGGTACCATTTGATTGCAGCGAAAGTTTTGAAAACATGGATGACAGCACATTAAAAAGTTATTCAGCTATAATAATCCCGGCCGGAATGGTAGCTGACAGGCTGAGATATACTGAGGATATAAACAAACTTCCTCCAGCCTGCGAATTCATAAAGAGAGCGTTTGCCCAAAAGAGTATCATCAAGGGAATAATCTGTCACGGTATGTGGCTTTTATCCCCGATCCCTGAAACAGTAAACGGGAGAAAAGTTGTTGTACACAACAATCTTTTAGGTGATTGTAAAAATATGGGAGCGGATTATGTTGATGAAGATATAGTAGTTGACGGCGATCTCGTAACTGCGAGAACAGGCGGCCATTGTAATTTATTCGCGAAGAAAATAATCGAGATTCTGTCGGAAAAATAAGGTCCCGGCATAGAGAATTATTTGAACCTTTGCTGTACCCGGGAGTGTCTAAATGATGCTTGTAAAGAGAAAGAGCGGAGTGCTGTTTCATATTTCATCATTGGCGTCTCCTTTTGGAACAGGTGATCTTGGGCCGGGGGCATATGAATTTGCAGATTTTTTGAATAACAGCAGTCAGCGTCTGTGGCAGATACTTCCATTAAACCCCACTCAGAGCGCGTTCGGTGATTCACCGTACAGCAGTATCTCGGCTTTCGCCGGGAATACCCTCTTTATTTCGCCTTCCTTACTTGTAAAGGAGAAATTATTAGAAGAAGAAGATATCAAAACCCCCCCTGTCTTTTCCGCCGGATCCGTGGATTATTCGCAGGTGAGGGATTATAAGAACGGACTATTTGAAAATATATTTAAAAGAATAATTAAAAAATTGGATAAGGATTTTCACTTTAACTTCTTTTGTGAAGATAATGAATTCTGGCTTGATGATTATTCATTGTTCGCTGTTTTAAATGAACATTTCAAAGGTAAAATATGGAACGAGTGGCCCCAGGTTATTCGAGACAGGAAAAAAGACGCCCTGCAGGATTTCAAAAATAAATATAAAGAGAAAATACTGGAAATTAAATACCTCCAGTATCTATTTTTCAAACAGTGGTTCCGGCTAAGGCGATATTGTAATCAAAAAAAGATCCAGATAATTGGAGATCTACCCCTTTACATTAATTATCACAGTGCTGATGTGTGGGCGCATCCTGAGCTCTTTAAACTGGATAAACATAAAAGGCCTCTGGTGGTGGCCGGTGTTCCGCCGGATTATTTTAGTGAAGACGGACAGCTCTGGAACAACCCGATCTACAGCTGGGATACTTTAAAAATGTCAGGCTATGACTGGTGGGTTAAACGAATGGGCCACAATTTTAAGATTTTTGACTGGATCAGGCTGGACCATTTCCGGGGTTTTTCCGATTACTGGGAAGTTCCCGCGGGGGAGGCTACCGCCAGAAACGGTGTGTGGAAGAAAGGCCCTGGTGATGACCTGTTTAACGCGCTGCTTGATTATTTTCCACAGCTGCCAATTATTGCAGAGGACCTGGGGGATATTGACCCCGGGGTACGAGAGCTTCGTGACCAGTTCGGATTTCCGGGCATGCGAATTCTTCAATTTGCTTTTGGCGGGGATAAATCTGCACTCGTGCATAAACCACACAACTATATTAGTAATTGTGTTGCTTATACGGGAACACATGATAATAACACTATTACTGGCTGGCTTGCGGAGGGGATTGATACAGCGAAACTTACAAAAAAGAAATTAACCGGTGTCGTTGACAGAGAAAGGAGGCTCGCTTTAGAGTATGCCGGTGTTAAGGATACAGAATTAAAGGAAGCACATTGGGCATTTTTACGGGTACTGATGGCATCTCCGGCATCCTGTGTTATATTTCCTTTGCAGGATATTCTCGGTCTTGACGGGAAAGCCCGTATGAATACACCGGGGACAGCCGAAGGTAACTGGAAATGGCGGCTTCCGGGTCCCCGGATAAAGGAGCATATTGTTAAAAAACTGAAAAAACTGACAGAAACCTATGATAGAAGCTGAAAAAAAAAGGTATCACATGCTTATTGATACAAAGCTCACTCTTCAGACCAGCCTGTGCCGGTTCGTGCCCGGCAGCGAAGAAAGCGTATCCGATGAGATAGTACAGAATGAAATCGCTCTGGCATTTAAAGGGAACCGCTCGTTTCCTTTCATTGCGGATACCGGCATAGTCACGGAACTTCAGTCAGGAAAATCCATTGAATCGTTTGTTTCTCAGTTTGCTATCATTAAAAACAATATTATTGGCACGATCGCACCCGATGATACAACATTAAAAAACCGGTTATTAAATGACACAAATTTATCCTCCAGGATAGTCAACGCAATATCTTTTATCCATAAGGGTCTGGGCGAAATTGGCAAAATTGACCTGATGAAGAGAAGGTTCGTTCTGATAAAAGAGAAACCCCAGAGCCCAACGATTTACTACACCTCAGAAGGGGCTACCGTTATTTCTCATGTCGGACAGGGACCGCCGGGGGTCGAAATTCCAACCATATATCTGGGGGTCAATATATTTGATGCCCTTTCCTGGGGCCAGAAGAGAAAAGAGAAAAATCTATTTGAGGCTTTCAAGTTCCTTCTTCTCATTGAAGAGCGCGCCATTGAAACCGGATATTCTCATATCGAGGAAATTCCTTCCGATGTTTCTGCTGTTTTAAACCACTTTATCGATGAGGTTATAAGGTTATCAACTCTGGCCGAGATAGAATACGCCAAAGTTCCCGAGCGCAGAAAAATAAGACGGTTTACAAAACAAAATAGACAGGTCTATCTCAAGATGCTGGACAAACGCCTGCCCGAGAATGAGCTCAATTTTGATTATTATGAGAATCTAAGGGCCATCAAGTCTCTCGAGCGCATGGCTCGTCGATACAAAAAGGGTGATAATTATGAGTCGCTTCATGAAGTAGTGCGTTTGCTGGTCGCCGCTTCCGGACATGATATCAAAGAAATTAGAAATTACGCCAATATTATTCTTGAAAGAGTCCTGTCACCCAAGGAGTTCGATGCCCCCCTAACTACCCGATTTGTTACTATACGTCAGGGAACAGAACATTGCTTTGAGTTTGACCTCTCCAGGGGGAAAACAGCTTACTTTTTACGAATTTATAATACCGACCCGAAGCATGATTTTGTACTGGAAAATAACCTATCGTTTATCGATTTGGATCTTAAGTATAACGAGCAAGCGGGAAAATATTTCGTGAGACATCTGTTTGACCGGCTGGGACATTTTGATTACCTGGTATACAGGAAGTATAAAAATGGGAACAGATGGTTCCTGGAGGAGAGGTGCAGCGGAAGGATAAATGTTATGCCCGATATTCGCGGTGAACTCATTTTAGAGATTTTTCCGGATATCCACGGGCACACGAGGATCTACTGGGGAGACAAAACAGATCATCCCGGTCTGGTTTATAATGAAAACGGCGAAGTAATTCGTATCGGAAGATTTTCGGATATCACAGCTCATCTAAAAGAGCTCAAAGAGCGATACCGGATGACCGCCCTCTATCTGCTCGGCGTGCAGAAAAGGGGGGAAAATAGAGAGGATTGGGCACCGGAAGCTACTTCTCCAACTCCATTTTCACCCGTGAGTTTAACCGAGATCGAGCCTTTCCTGGGAGGCGAAGAAGAACTAAAAAATCTGATAAAACAAGCTCACAGGCTGAATATTAAAGTAATTATAGATGTGGTCCCTCATGTCAATAGAAAATCGAAAGCCCTGCCGGATGATTGGGTTGTCAAATGTTATGACGACGCCGGCAGCCTGGTCGACAGGGCCTCTACAGACGGACGATACGGGTCCTGGAATGACGGCAAGCTTCTCAATTATAGAAAATTTGAAGTATGGAAATGGATCGCAGATTCAATCAATACACTCATTGATAAATTCGACATAGACGGTATACGTTTCGATTCAGCCCATGCAGTTCCCATAATGATGAAGAAAAATAACTTTCCCTACTTTTTTAATAAAGAAAGGAGCTATGAAGATAGGGTAGAGGGGACTATCATTGTCAATGACAGGGAGGATGACCACTTTATCACTACCGGTTACTATGATTCGTCCTGCAGCGATATAATTTCAAACCCCTTCCATTATTTTCTTATGCAGTCAATTGAGAGAAAACTCCGTGTAAAAAAGAAGAACTTTTTTATTCACATAGCCGAGTGCTACTGGGGAAGGGAACGGTTCTTGACCCGGACGGGAATAATAACGTATAATTCCGCGCTCTTTAAAATATGCGAGAAGATCATTCGAGGGGAATCCGATGTTCGGGAGATATATCATCTCTATGATAATTATTTTCCTTCAAGCCTGCCTCCCGGCACAGAGCTCCTGGGTATCCTGGGGAACCATGACGAGCATCGTGCCATAACTACCTTTGGACACAGAGGGTTGAGAGCGGCAGTTGCGCTCACTTGCTTTATGAGCAACATTATAATGGATTATGAAGGAAGCGCGGAAGGTGAGGGGTGGAAGGTCTACCTGGATAACATCTATGTAAACTGGAACCAGTTTGAATGGGCATCTCACCGGGGCCTTGAAGGGTTTTATAAGGAAATGTACGGTTTTTTTAGAGAGAACAGGGGAAACAGCTATATGATCTGGACCAACAACTACATGGTGGCGGGGGCCATGAAATGTACGGAGGATCAAATCTGGCTGGGCGCCTTTAATTTCTCTGACACAAACCAGCACGTCTCTCTCCAGTTTGATAATCCCGCGCTGCCGATCGATGATGACGGCTTTTACAGGGTAGTAGACCCGATGTATTCGCCCGTGACAGGGCAGCACAACTATTTCACAGGGAGAGAGCTTCGCACCTCGAAGATATATACTATCGTACCTTATACCGACCGTGTAAAAATATTGAGGCTCGAAAAGGTGGATGATGCCCGGGCGTTATACCGGGAATTCTTAAAAGACTCATTTTTCCGTTTCTGCAGGCTCAGTGATCAGTCACACATTGCTTCGAATTTCTCCTATAAAGAAATTTCTGATCATTCCGATACGTTTGATCATTTCGCCTCCTTTTTTAATGATAATTTTATTCCGATGTTCTTGAAAAACCACAGCAATTTTTTAAAACTCGGATTAAAGCGCGCGTTTTACCACATGGCTAAAGAAAAGGCCCAGCCAGGCAAAAGGCTTTTAGAGTACATAGATAAACTTGCACGCCACAAGAACAAAGAATTGAGCGAAATTGGCCTGTCGCTGCAGCAGAGCATCGAGCGAAAACCGATTGTATTTATATCGGCGGAAGCGGAGCCTTTTTCAAAGAGCGGGGGGCTCGCCAATGTCCTTTACGGGTTGCCCCGCGAATTAGCTCGAATGGGTGAAGAGGTGTATGTTATTACTCCATATTACCGTCACGGCGAACCGAAAGCGAAAGAAAAGATGGATGGTGCGGTCAAGAAATACAGGATCAAATATACAGGCACAAATGTACGCTTCATGATTCAGAATGTAGAGTATGAAGCTGGAGTTCATGCCGGCGTTGTAGACGGTATAAAGTTTTTCCTTCTGGACCACCCTGAATTCTTCGACGGGCTTTACTGGGGCTATACAACAGAAGAAAAATTGCGCAGAAGGATCGCTCTCGCCCGTGCCAGTTGTGAGATAATAGTTCATTTCGGTTTACGACCGAACTTTACATTAACGAACGATGCCTATACAGGTATTTTTAACGGTATAGTGAGGTCCGATCCTTACTACGCGGAAAATGTAAATTTTAGTGATACAACATTTTTGCACATCATTCACAACGGGGGCTGGCAGTACTTTGACGCCTTTTATCGATATAATAATGGTTTTGATTACTTTAATCTCTTTAATCTTCCCGGCAGCGCGGCGGCTGATTTTACAGACCCGCTTGATCCGTCCACCATTAATTGTATGGCTGCAGGGGTGAGATTCGCCGACCAGGTCATTACGGTCAGTCCTTCATATGCCAGACAGATCCAGATAGCCTGCGACGGCCTTGAGCATATCATCCATAATGTGGTGGGGATCAATAACGCTATAGTCAGCGATTTTTATTCAAGGGTTAAACGTAGAACAAAAGAGGCCGGTTTTTTAGAGAACTTTTATCCCAGGTTCATGGAACGTGTAGGCAAAGATAAGATATTAAAGGAAAAGATCGAGACAAGGTTTCCCGAGCTTACCAGGGGAGCTCGATTTTGCGAATCAGTTGAAAATAAAATGAGGAGGGAAGTCCTTACACGCATGAGGAACAAGCTGCTCCTTCAGGTTCAGCATGGGCTTTCAGTCGACCCCGACAAGATCCTTTTTACCATGATACACCGGATAGCCGACCAAAAAGGGTTTCAGTTGCTGCTGGAAGCTTCAGAGGGTATAATCAAGAATCTGGGTTTTCAGGGCATTATCGGCGGGCATGTTGCTTCCGGTGATCTGCGGGGGGAGGAGCTCATGCGCGGGTTATATCAGTTAAGAGACTTCTACCCTGATAATATTTCTTTCAATATAGGATTTCAGGACGTGAGTGTTTCCCTCCTTTCTTCAGATATTTTCCTCATGCCTTCGATGCATGAACCGGGAGGTATCTCGCAGCTTGAAGCTCTGGTATGCGGATGTCTGGTTGTGGCACGGGCGACAGGGGGCCTGCGCGACACAGTCACCCCGCTGCACATCAAGGGCCGGCGGGTCATCGGTAATGGGTTCATGTTTTCAGATTTCAATTCCCGGGCTTTTTATGATGCCATGGAAAGGTGTGCTTCTTTTTTCCATCAGGCAGACGGGACACAGATCTTTCGCGCCCGCATAAACGCAAAACGGTCCGGCTATTATTGGGATAGTTCGGCAAAGAGATATATTGATGCGCTGTATGGTATCAATGAAATTATTCGCAGTGACTGAAAACATTAAACAGAAAGATGTTGAGTTTATATGCAGAATGTGTATAATTTTTCTATAATTTGCTCGTATGATTTGCTGCGGGGTTTAATTTTACTTAAATAAGAGGGAACAATTATGGATACAATGCTTTTTGAGTTTTCTGATACAATCGCCGGTTATGTTACCGAGAGTGACCCTGAAAAAAAGCAATTTAAGATAAAAACGACGGATGGGCGTGAATTTTCGGTTAAATTAACACCCACGACTTACGGACGGCTCCTTTTTAATCTGGACGAGCCGTATATGGATTGTACAGGGCAGATCGACAGCCTGCTTGTTCAGGGACAGTATCTTTTCGCTTACGGCGTTTTTTATCCGCAGGCTGGGGGCCATGTATTTGAAGCAAAAGCCATTGATTTTCCGGGTAAAAAGCCCGATAAATACAGGTTTGAAGAACCGAACTGGTGGGTGAACCAGGCAGAAAGCGTCGCGAATTTCTTTATAAAGTCTCAGTTCGGCAGCGGGGACAACATCGATTACCGCAACTACAGGACTTCATTGTCCATATCGGGTGAACATAAAGCAGGTTTCAGACAGGAAACGGATACGATCTCCCGGCTTGTTTTCGGTTTTGCCTCGGCATTTCTTCTTTCCGGTGAGGATGTCTTTCTTGAAGCGGCGGAAAAAGGGACACAGTACCTGCAGGACCACATGAAATTTTACGATGTCGATGAGAATATAATTTACTGGTATCACGGGATAAATGTAGAAGGAGAGAAAGAGCACAAGATATTTGCCTCGGAGTTCGGTGATGATTATGACGCCATCCCCATGTATGAGCAGATATACGCTCTTGCCGGCCCGACCCAGACATACCGGATTAATGGTGACCCCGCGATAATGAAGGACATAAGAATGACGATCGATCTGTTCGATAAATTTTTCCTTGATAACGAGAAGAAGGGGTATTTTTCACATATTGATCCGGTAACCCTGGACGCGAGGGCCGAAAGCCTCGGACCGAACATGGGCAGAAAGAATTGGAACTCTGTCGGTGACCATGCCCCGGCGTATCTTATCAATCTCTGGCTTGCGACAGGTGAAAAAAAGTACAAAGATTTTTTGGAATATACTGCCGATTGTATCGAAGAACATTTCCCGGATTATGACAACAGCCCATTTGTTCAGGAAAAATTTTATGAGGATTGGAGCCATGACAAAAATTGGGGCTGGCAGCAAAACAGGGGTGTTGTCGGGCATAATCTCAAGATCGCGTGGAACATGATGAGGTTTTACAATCTCATACCCAAAAAAGAATATGTAGAGCTGGCAAAAAAAATTGCCCGGATAATGCCGGGTGTAGGTATGGACAAGCAGAGGTCCGGCTGGTATGACGTAATGGAGAGAGAGCTGGACAAAGGAGAGGAGTTCCACCGGTTCGCGTGGCATGACAGAAAGGCATGGTGGCAGCAGGAGCAGGCGATCCTGGCGTATCAAATTCTATACGGGGTGTTGAAGGACAAGGAATACCTCAAATACGCCAGAGAGGCGGCTGCATTTTATAATTCATTTTTTCTGGATCATGATGACGGCGGCATATATTTTAACGTGCTTGCGAACGGGCTGCCCTATTTACTGGGAACCGAGAGACTGAAAGGCAGCCACTCAATGAGCGGATACCACTCGATAGAATTGGCCTATCTGTCAGCCATTTATACAAACCTTTTGGCTACCAAACAGCCTCTTGACCTCTATTTTAAGCCTGTTTTGGGTGGGTTTCCCGATGGTGTTTTAAGAGTAGAGCCGGATATTCTTCCCCCTAAAAGTATTAAAATTTCCGGTGTATGGATCGGCAACAAGCCGTGGGAAAATTTCGATTCAGATAGTTTAACGGTCAGTTTGCCGAACCTCAACTATAGACAAAAAATTAAGGTAAGACTGGCCCCTGCCGGTCAGGGTTGAGAAATCCCTGTAATTACTGAGTAAAGGAAAGAGCAATGGAATTGAAGGTTGATAAAAAGAGCGGTATAACAGTTATCGAGATAATCGGGGACCTGGACGGCACCTCGGCGGAAACAGCACAAAAAGAGATATCAGAGCACATCACCCCCGGCTGCTCTCTGATCTTTAATATGGAAAAGTGCACCTTTATTTCCAGCGCCGGGCTTCGTGTTCTTTTAGTGTCCGCCAAGCATATTAAAAGAGAAAACGGCAAAGGAGCATTGGCCGGGCTTTCCGGTGACATAAAAGATGTGATGGAAATGACAGGATTTGATCATATTTTTAATAATTACGATACCATATCAAAGGCTATTGAAGCTGTAAGGAAAGAGAAATAAATGGAAAGAATTGACACTTACCCCACGCATAAATACAAAGGATTTAATCTGCGCCCGGGCAGGCCCATTCCTTTCGGAGCAACAATAGTACCGGGCGGTATAAATTTTTCCATATTTTCAAGCCATGCGACCGGTTGCGAACTTGTACTTTTTAAAAAACGGGAGCCAAAGCCCTTTGCAACGATCCCGTTCCCGGACGCATTCAGAATTGGAAATGTTTTTACGATGATAGTGTTTGACCTGGATTATGAAAACATCGAGTACGGCTATTACATGGACGGGCCATTTGATCCTCAGAAGGGGCACCGGTTCGATAAACAAAAAGTTTTGATGGACCCTTATGCAAAGGTGATCGGCGGCAGAGATGTCTGGGGAGAAGAACCGGATTGGGACGATATTTACCAGCACCGCGCTAGAATAGTCTTTGATGATTTTGACTGGCAGGGCGACAAGCCGCTTGAAGTACCGATGGAGGACCTGATCATATATGAGATGCATGTCAGGGGGTTTACCTGCCATAAATCTTCAGGGGTCAAGCACCCCGGTACTTTCGCGGCTATCAGGGAAAAAATACCCTATCTGAAAAAGCTGGGTATTAATTGTATTGAGATCATGCCGGTCCATGAGTTTGATGAATTCGAAAATTCAAGGCCATCTCCTGTTTCCGGGGAGAAACTCATGAATTACTGGGGATACAGCAACGTCGGGTTTTATGCCCCGAAGGCCGGATATGCCGCGACCGGTCGATTCGGGATGCAGGTAGACGAGCTCAAGACCACCATAAAAGATTTACACACGAATGGTATAGAGGTCATTCTGGATGTGGTTTTTAACCATACGGCTGAAGGGAATGAAGAAGGGCCATATATTTCCTATAAAGGAGTTGATAACAAAACATATTACATTCTAACACATGATGGTTATTATTACAATTTCAGCGGCTGCGGCAATACCCTGAACTGCAACAACCCGATCGTTCGAGGTATGATCCTGGATTGCCTGCGCTACTGGGCTTCGGCGTATCACATTGATGGTTTCCGTTTTGACCTTGCCTCGATTCTGGGACGTGATCAGAACGGCGCGCCGATGAACAGCCCGCCGTTGATAGAATCGCTCGCGTTCGATCCGATTCTTGGAAAGTGCAAATTGATCGCGGAGGCATGGGACGCGGGGGGCCTTTACCAGGTTGGCTCATTCCCGGGATGGGGGAGATGGGCGGAATGGAACGGTAAATACCGGGATGATATCAGAAAATTTCTAAAAGGTGAAGCCGGTTTAGTAGGGGCAATGGGGCAGAGGATCCAGGGGTCTCCCGACCTTTACAGATGGCACGAAAGCGGAGCATGCACTTCAATAAATTTTATAACATGCCATGATGGTTTTACATTGAAAGACTCTGTTTCCTATAATGGAAAGCACAATGAAGCGAATGGGGAGGATAACAGGGACGGTAACAATGACAACGACAGCTGGAACTGCGGCTGGGAGGGTGAGACCGACGATGTCGAGATAAACAGACTGCGCAGAAAACAGATAAAAAATGCTGTGAGTATATTATTAGTCAGCCGCGGCGTTCCGATGATACTGTCGGGTGATGAAATGGGCAACACACAGTTCGGTAATAACAACGCCTACTGTCAGGACAACGAATTATCATGGCTGGATTGGGATGATCTAAAGAAAAATAAAGAAATATTCAATTTTGTAAAAAGTACGATCGCTTTCCGCAAGGCACATCCGGTTTTACGGAACAAGACATATTTTCAGGATAGAGATTCTGCGGAAAGCGGTTATCCGGAAATATCCTGGCATGGGACAAAACCCTGGGACGCGGATTGGTCTGACAGCAGCAGGACGATAGCGTTCATGTTTTGCGGTAAACAGGCGAAACAGGGAAAGGGTAATGACGATTTTATATACACAGCGATAAATATGGACTGGAACATGCACAGTTTTGAATTGCCTGAAATTCCGGAACAGCTGAAATGGTACATAGTAGTAAATACTGATGTTGAGCCGCCTGAGGATATCTGGGGTGCCGGCAAGGAAAAAGAAATCGAAAATCAATTTGAAGTATCGGTCGGCCCAAGGTCGGTTATGATCTTGATAGGGAAAAAATCAAACTAATTTAGTAAACTACAGAAGGAGAAACCAGGACATGGAAACGAATTTCAGCATAAACTATGAGAATAAGGTTGTCAAAGTTACACTCTCCGGAAGCCTGGACGCGAAACGTGCGCCGGCGCTGGCGGATGAAATAAAAAAATTGATAGGTAAAGACATAGAAAAGATCGTATTTTTCGCCAAAGATCTGGAATATATTTCAAGCGCGGGCTTGCGTGTTATTATTTTTTCAAAACAAAAAATAGGAATAGATATAAAGCTGTACATGGTCGGGGCCACGGAAGGTGTTCTGGATGTCATAAAGATGAGCGGCATAGACAATATTATGGAGATCACGGATACATACGAGGAATAATATATCCCTTTAAGGAATGATTTAATGGCTGATATTATTATGCCAGCAAATATGGAAAATTTTGACAGATTGATGGATTTCATTCAGGTTGAAGCGGAAAACGCTGGATTCGATAAAAAACTGGTAAATAAAATACGTCTCGCGTGTGAGGAGATCATAATAAATGTAATTAATTACGCGTACCCTGATAAAGAAGGGGATATCGAGATAAAGTGCAATTCTAATAAGGACGGCAGTGGATTCTTCATAAAAATTATTGATTGGGGGGCTCCGTTTAATCCACTTGCCAAACCCGAGCCGGATATAAATGCTCCTGCCGATGAAAGGGAGATCGGAGGACTGGGTATTTTCCTGGTCCGTAAAGTAATAGATAAATTCGACTACACAAGAGAAGGAAATAGTAATATCCTCACCCTATTCAAATATTTGTCCTGAGTGTTAAATATTATTTAAGGTAATAAGTGATTATCTGGATTGATTTAGCATCTGTATCTGCTGCAACAAATATTCAGGTACTAAGTATTGGGGTTTGTAGGTCAAATAAGGTATAGCTATGCATAAATTTATAGGTGAGACAATATTAAATGTACTTAATTTAATTCAATATGTAGCTCTGCTGCTTGTGATTTTTTATCTATTATTCCCCACAAAGATTTTCTCAACAATTGAAACAGAACTTGAACAGGGGGCCCAAAAAAAGAAAATCCTCAGGATGGTATTGTTGATTTTATTCTTTGGGGGGCTTTCAATTTTTGCGACATTAAGCGGGGTAAGATTTCTAGGTGTTATTGCAAACACCCGTGATTTAGCGCCTCTAATTGCCGGAATGTTGGGGGGGCCAATAGCCGGTCTTGGCGTGGGGCTCATTGGAGGTGTTCACCGCTATTTATATGGAGGATTTACCAGCACAGCCTGTGGCACAGCTACAATAATTGCGGGTTTAACAGGGGGTGTTATTTATAAACTGAATAAAGGTAAATTTCTTTCACCGCTTTATGCTGTGATTTTGGGTATAATCTTTGAATCATTTCATATGTCGCTGGTTCTTATCCTAAGCAGGCCTTTTGATCAGGCCCTCGAAGCTGTTAAGAATGCCGCACTGCCGATGATTGTTGCCAACGCTTTTGGGTTGGGCCTCTTTTCCTTAATAATTCATAACTATATTAAAAAGCAAAAAATAGAAGCGGCGAAAAAAAAGACTGAAAATGAATTAGGAGTTGTTAATTTACTGCAGACCAGTATTCTTCCAGGCATATCGTCTGAAATGAAAGAAGAACCTGAAATGGATTTTTCTTTTGAAGAGCTTATCCCATTTATGGCCAGAGAAGTTTATAAAAAAGGTATTGTCCTTTTTAATAAAGATGATAAAGCGGATAAGATATTTTATATACAAAAGGGCCTGATGAAATTGATGGAAATTAATAAGATCGTTGGAGAGGGTACAATTATAGGAGAAACGGGTATATTTTCACCTTATCATAAAAGAACTTTAACAGCTGTGTGTGAAACGGATTTAGAAGTATTTGCTATAGACCAGGAAAAAATATTTAAGGTACTGTATCAAAGCCCCTCGCTTTTATTGGGGCTTCTTCAATTAAGCATCAAGCGTTTTTCAGTGAACTTAAAAGAAACAATTACAGAGAAAGAGCGGATCGAAAGCGAATTGAAAATCGCCCGGTCAATACAGGCAAGCATGCTTCCGACAAAATTTCCGGAAAGAAAAGACATCGATATTTTCGCAATTATGGAACCCGCATGGGAGGTTGGAGGGGATTTTTATGATTTCTTTTTTATTGATAAAAATAAAATTTGTATGATCATTGGTGATGTTTCCGGGAAGGGTATTACCGCCGCACTCTTTATGGTTATCTCGAAAACTCTATTGAAAACAGAATCCTTACGCGGACTTGAGCCCGGCGAGATTTTATTCAGGGTTAATAATCTGCTTTATCCGGATAATGAAGAGTGTATGTTCGTGACGGTTTTCTGCTCGATACTGGATATAAAAACCGGAGAACTGCAATACGCGAATGCAGGACATAATCCACCTTTGTTGTATACCGATAGAGACGGATTTGAATATATCGATGTTAACAAAGGTTTTGTCCTGGCCGCAATGAATAACATAAATTATGTAACAGAAAAACTTTATCTTAAACCCGATGATCTGATTTTTTTGTATACTGACGGTGTCACAGAGGCGATGAACCCTGATAAAAAACAATTTTCTAATAACAGGTTATTGCAGACCCTGTCGAGTTTAAAAGGGAATAAAGTCCAAAAATGCATAGAGGGTGTAAGGGAAGAAGTGGGATCTTTTGTAAAAGAAGAGCCTCAATCTGATGATATTACAATGATAGCATTGAAATATAACGGATATAATTGAGGCTGTCCAACAACCTCTAATTAGGCTGTCCCATACGACCAATTATACGTTTAATGCCTTATTTTATACAGGATGTTGTGTTAAAATGTCCATTATATATGTTAAGAGACAGCCTGAATTGGAAAACAGATGAATATAATAATACCGATCAAACAGGTCCCGGAAACGGGTAATGTTAAAATGGATGAAGAGACAGGGACAGTGGTGAGAGAGGGGGCGGCGAGTATCATTAATCCTCTTGATCTCTACGCTGTTGAAACCGGTATACAGTTAAAGGAAAAACTCGGCGGGAAAATTACCGTAATAACTATGGGCCCCCGTTCTGCGGAAAAGGCGCTCAGAGAAGCAATCTCAATGGGCTGTGATGATGGGGTGCTGATTTCAGGGAAAGAATTTGCCGGTTCAGACACCTGGGTGACCTCCTATGTCCTGTCAGAGGCAATTAAGAAAATAGGGGATTATGATCTGATCCTGGCCGGTGAGAGGGCGACAGATGGTGAGACAGGACAGGTTGGGCCTGAAATTGCTTCATTTCTCGATCTTCCAATGGCCGCGTACACCAGCAGAATTGTTGAGCTGAATACTGAAAGTGTTGTAGTTGAGCGGTTGATCGAGGAAGAATATGAGATGCTAAGATTATCCATGCCTGCCCTGCTGACAGTGGTAAAAGAGATAAGCTATCCACGTCTTCCCACTCTGAGAGGCAAACAGAGGGCAAAAAAGATAGCTATTCCGGTCTGGTCGAAGGACAGCATGGAACTTGACGAGGCTAATTTAGGGCTCAAAGGGTCCCCCACAAGAGTGGTGAAGATTTCAACCCCGCAGGTTTTAAGAAACGGAATGGTTATTCCGGCAGATGATGAGGAGAGTACAGTCAGGGCTGTTAATCAAATGCTTGATTTCATGAGGGAGAAAAACTTAATTCGATGAATTATCAGGGTGTATGGACGGTATCGGAAAACGATCAGGGCAAACTGAAGGGAGTGTCCTATGAACTCCTGGCCAGAGGCCGCGGGTTGGCTGATAAATTAGGTAATGAACTCGCTTCGGTTGTAATCGGGCACAATATAACCGATGAGGCTGTTGAAGAGCTTATACACAGGGGCGCTGATGCGGTATATCTGGTAAATGACCCGGGGTTAAGGCATTTTGTTGTTGAAAATTTCAGCGCTGTTCTGAGGGATCTGATAAATGTGTATAAACCTGAGATTGTGATTGCCGGGGCCACAACATACGGCCGGACACTCATGCCCCATGTGGCTGTCAGGGTCAATGCCGGATTAACAGCGGACTGCACAGAGCTGGATATTGAAGAGGGAACCGGAAATCTTCTTCAGATCAGGCCTGCTATCGGCGGGAACATCCTGGCTGAGATTAAAACCCCTGAGAGGAGACCGCAGATGGCCACGGTCCGGCCGAACCTGATTAAACATGCTGAAAAGGATGAAAGACGGAAGGGTGAGGTTGTTAATGTCGAATTTAAAGCCGAATGGATTGACCGGCGGGTGGAGCATCTCGGTTTCCGGAAAAGCGAGGGCGAGAATATCAATATCCAGGGCGCTGATGTTGTGGTTTCAGGCGGCGGAGGATTAAAAAAGAAGGAAAATTTCGGAATGATTAAAAAGCTGGCCGAAAGCCTTGGGGGAGTAGTCGGGGCTTCCAGGGTCGCGGTAGACAGGGGCTGGATGTCTTATCCCCACCAGGTGGGACTGAGCGGAAAAACAGTGACTCCAAAACTGTACATAGCTGTGGGTATATCAGGATCGATCCAGCATCTTGCAGGTATGAAGACAGCAGAGACTATCATAGCCATTAACAGCGATTCTGATGCGCCGATTTTCAAGGTGGCTGATTTCGGGATAGTGGGGGATGCGTTTGAAGTGATACCCGCGTTATTAGAATCTCTCGATCATTATTAGTCATTGCAGCATTATAAAATTTAAATTGATTATATGATACGAAAGTACAATCCGGTGAAAAAAGAGATTGTCGAAGAACTGATCAGGATTTCAGGGAGGAGAAACGT
>DAOVJS010000204.1 GCA_030673105.1 Spirochaetota bacterium | reverse complement strand
TCGGGCCATATCGGTTGTGCTGCACCTCCCATTGAAATTGAACCGGGGTGGCTTGTTTTTTATTATGGGGTAAAGAAAACCTCCGGAGGAACACTTACCCGCATCGGCACAGTTATTCTTGATAAGGAGGATCCAGCTTCGAAAATTGTAGGCCGTTCCAATATACCTGTTCTTTCCCCCAGGGAGCCTTACGAACGTATCGGGGATATCAATAATCAGATCTTTTCATGCGGAGCTATTCTGGAGGAGAACAATAGTATAAAACTATATTACGGTGCGCCCTATAACTGTCTTTGTCTTGGGACTACAGACCTGGAGGAAATTATTGAAACATGTATGGAAAGTAAAAGGAAGTTTTAACAATGCCAAAAAAAAGGGATAGAGATTTTTTACGTAGATGGGAGGGTAATCCCTTTATTACACTTGATGATATTCCTTTTCGGTGTAATACGGTTTTTAATGGATCTCCGGTAAAAGTTGATGATAAATACCTGCTTCTTTTAAGAGTTGAGGGGCAGCAGGGGTATTCATTTTTTGCTCTGGCCAGAAGTAATGACGGTTATCACTTCACGGTGGATGAAAAACCGGTCATGATGCCTGTACGCACAGGGCCGCTTTCAAAATATGAGAGTAAGGGTATCGAGGATCCGAGAATTACATTGATTGATGGTATTTATTATATCATGTTTACAGCAGTATCAAATTGGGGACCCAGAATTGAAATTGCGAAGACAAAGGATTTTAAGAAGTATGAGCGCCTTGCTCTAATATCAGAACCGGGTAATAAGGATGGGGTTTTATTTCCTGAGAAGATAAAAGGAAAGTATGCCAGGCTGGACAGGCCCATTGGTAAAAATATCGGTTCTATCTGGATATCTTATTCAGAAGACCTTATACACTGGGGGTTCAGCAAAGTTATTTTCACACCCCGTTTCGGTTTCTGGGATTCTTTTCGAATCGGCGCTTCTGCTCCTCCGATTAAAACAGAGGAGGGATGGCTTGAGATTTACCACGGGGTAAAAATGACCAATTCAGGACCAATTTACAGGATAGGCTCTGCGCTGCTTGAACTTACTGATCCATCAAAGGTGATAGCGCGGTGTGATGAGGCTCTGTTATCACCACGGGAGTATTATGAAAGAATCGGAGACGTAAATAATGTTATTTTTGCATGCGGCGCAGTTGTAGAGCCTTCAGGTGAGATAAAGATATATTACGGCGCTGCTGATACATGTATTTGTGTGGCGACAGCACAACTTGATGAATTAATACAGAGAACATTAAAGAAATGAAAAGAAACCAGGCAAATCCTTTAATAAAACCGGAGATGGTGTCGCCTTCCAGGGAGGGCTACCGGGTAAAGGGCACCTTTAATCCAGGTGCTGTACAGCATAATGAGGAAATAATTCTTCTGCTCAGGGTTGCAGAAGACTGTGTGCCGCGGAAAGAATATATATCTGTACCCTATTATAGATTCAAAAATGGGAGGGGTTTTCCTGAAATTCTTGAAAAGCCGCTGAATGACCCCCGAATAATTCTTAAAGATTCAAGAGGCGTTGTTTATAAAGGCCGGGATTATCTTTCGACCATGAGCCATATCCGGCTTGCGCGAAGCAGGGATGGTATTAACTTTACGGTAGACCCCGGACCTTTTATTTATCCATGCAGTCAAAGTGAAAGTTTCGGTGTAGAAGATGTGCGGGTCACTAAAATCGGGAATCTGTATTATATCACTTATACGGCTATTTCAGGTGACAGCTGGGCAACCGCCCTTGCCACCACAGCAGACTTTGCAGGCATAGAGCGAAAAGGTCTAATTTTTCCCCCGCCCAATAAGGATGTATCGATTTTCCCGGAAAAGATAAATGGTAGATACTATGCCTTGAGCCGTCCTCACAATCAGGGATTTGGCCGGCCTTCAATATGGATCAGTGAGTCTCCGGATCTTCTGCACTGGGGAAATCATAAATGCCTTATCCGCCCAAGAGACACATTTTGGGAACAGCAAAAGATCGGAGGCGGAGCCGCGCCGGTAAAGACATCCGAAGGCTGGCTGGAAATATATCACGGCAAGGGAAAAGATCAGATCTACTCCCTGTTCCTGCTCTTGCTGGATCTTAATGATCCCTCCGTTGTTATTAACAGAGGGGAAAAGCCTGTTCTCTTTCCTGAAAAGTCTTATGAAAAACAGGGATTTTTCCCGAATGTTATTTTTTCCAATGGTCTGATACAAAAAGATTATGGGAAATTACTTATTTATTATGGGGCGTGTGATGAAAATGTATGTGTTGCAGAAACCAGCATAGATGAGCTTCTAAACACAATATTATAAAGTTCTCCGTCAGAGCATTTTCTACTCTTTGTTAAAGGGTGTTATGATGAGAATTGGATTTATTTCTACATATCCACCGATTGAATGTGGTATTGGGACGTATACCAGTTATCTTAATGAAGAACTTAGAAGGCAAAACAACGAGACATTTGTTGTAAGCCAGGTAGGCGCCAGGGGTGTGAAAGTTTTTCCAATTTACTGGCCTGAAAGTATTTCTATTGCAGCACAGATTTTTAACATCAGTGCAAAAATGACGCCGGATATCGTTCATATTCAGCATGAGTTCGGTCTGTATGGTTCGCAATCGGGTGTTCAGGTTATTGAGCTTATTTTGAGATATGAATTATCCGGAGTTCCGGTAGTAACAACCCTGCATACTGTTTATGAAGGTGCCGGAAGCCAGGAAAAGATCATTCTACGTTTAATTATCAGCGAAAGCTCTGCTGTAATAGTGCATGAGGAGTATCAGAAAGAGATTCTTTTAAAAAATTTCGGGCAGGAACATGAAGATAAGATTCATATTATACATCACGGTGTGAGAATGGTTTCAAATATTAAAGATGCAAAAGTTAGACTTGAACTTGAAGGTAAAAAGGTAATTCTTTTATGCGGCTATTTCAGGCCTACCAAGGGATTTCATAGGGTGGTAAAGTTATTCCCTCAAATTTGTAAAAGAAGCCCTGATGCTGTTCTGCTAATAGCCGGTAAATCAAGGGGGCTGGAGTTACTGGATTATCAAAGAGAATTATTTGAGTCGATCAATAAATCCACATGTAATGGTAAGATTATTGTTTTGCGCGGTCAGTTCCCGCAAAAAACCTTTGATACTATTCTGTCTTTAAGTGATGTTGTGGTACTTCCCTATGAAAGGAGCGGTCCAAGCGGTATTTTAGCACAATGTTATGCCTTTAATAAGCCTGTTGTTACTACCGATCTTTTACCATTCAGACTGTCAATAGAACGCAGTAAGGGCGGTTTCATTGCAAAGACTGATCAGGAGTTTGTGGAAAATATTGTTAAGATTATTAGTAATGATCAATTAAGACAGCAATTGAGGAACAATATTAGAAGTTATATTAAAAAAGATGTGGGATGGGATAATGTGGTAAAATCTCATATTAAGATATATCAATCAGTTGTTAGAGTTCCGTATGGCAGGGCAAGACACGTGTTTTGGGAGTGAAGAGCAGCTGTTATTTGCAAAATATTTATCCATCATTGACTTTCTATAATTAAGTTTATATTATTACCCTGTAACTTTTACCTTGCCTGTCTTTCAATTCTAAAAAAAAATTAGGAGCATAAAATATGGGAAAAAATGATAAAAAAAAGATATTATTTGTGGAGCCAAGAGGTGCAAACTCCAATGTGTTCGATAAATTTATGACCATTCCCCTTTTAGGGCCTATATATCTTGCGACAATCGCAGAGCAGGCTGGTTATGATGTAACTGTAATTAATGAAAATATACTCGGAAGGAAAATAAGTTCAGAAGAACTGGCTTCAATTGATATCCTGGGATTAAGCTGCATAACTACTACAGTTAACAGAGGCAAGGAAATCGCAAGTGAATACAGGAAAATAAGAAAAGCCAATGGCTTTGAATCAAGAACTATAATTGGTGGAATTCATGCAAGCATGATTCCGAGAGATGTTG
>DAOVJS010000056.1 GCA_030673105.1 Spirochaetota bacterium | reverse complement strand
GAGCGGGATCGAACCGCCGACCTCTTGCATGCGAAGCAAGCGCTCTCCCGTCTGAGCTACACCCCCGTGCCACTATCATCAAGAATATAATAAATTATAAAGCAGAATCAAATAAACTTTACTCAGACAGCTCTTGAAGCAGAATCAAGTCCTCTCTCAGAAGTAAGGCAGACTTTTACATGCCCTTTTACACCGCAACCTTTTCATGAATGAATACCGATATTCTGTGATTTTAACATCAATATTTAAAAATTATATTGACACAAGTCATATATTATTTATAATATAAATGAATAAATATTTCACAAACTTATTAAGGATACCTGTATGATTAAAGGAAAAGACGGATCAAAAATTCCAAGGGTCGTAATTGAAAGGCTGCCACGATATTACCGGTATTTCGACTGGCTTGACAACCAGATGGAAAAACTATCTTCAAAACGGCTGGGAGAGCTCATGGGGGCATCAGCATCCCAGATCCGGCTTGATTTAAGTTATTTCGGAGATTTCGGGCAGCAGGGATACGGATATAATATTAAAAAGCTAAAGCAGGATCTCACAAATATACTGAGAATAAACACGCAGACTAACATAATAATAATCGGCGTGGGAAATGTAGGAAGGGCACTCACAAGGTACAGGGCCTTTTCCCGTGCGGGATTTAATCTGAATGCCCTCTTCGATAATGACCCCTCCATAATCGGGAAAAAGATAAACAGCATAAAGGTTCGTGATGTGAAAGATTTAAAAAATTATGTAGAGAATAATGATACTAGTATTGCTATAATTGCTGTACCAAAAGAAGCAGCAAATGAAGTGTCCGGCATACTGCTGAAAAGCGGGATAAAGGGCATATTGAACTTTGCTCCTATTGATCTTAATCTTCCGAAAAATATTCCCGTAGAAAATATCCATATCATTGATAAGATTCTCGCTCTCTCTTTTATGATTAAAAAGCAATAGAATTTTAATGGAAAAAATAAAATTCTTTAATCTTTTTGACTTTTCCTATCCTGCTTAATAAATTACAGTAACTAAAAAATTCCGGCCCGTAAAATGGACGACAAACGCCTCAGAAGTCATTACTTTGAGCTCCCTGGCAAAACAGGTGCTTTTTCAATTGAACTTGAAAAAGATAGTTTTCCCGGCATTGAAGAAGATGAACTCTACAACTTCGGTAAAATGTTTAGCGATTTTCTCTACGGCCTT
This sequence comes from Spirochaetota bacterium, assembly GCA_030673105.1. Taxonomy (GTDB): domain Bacteria; phylum Spirochaetota; class B62-G9; order B62-G9; family DRHN01; genus DRHN01. The sequence continues at coordinate 10,492 of DAOVJS010000056.1, read as the reverse complement.
CTCATTGAAAACCCTGAAATGAGGAACAACTATCTAAATATTTTTACCTCAATACTAAAAGACATTGCAATTCCCATTGAAGACAAAGATATCGATTCCCTCCTGAGGTACTCAAACCTTGCATTTCGTGAAGGTGATTACAAAAACTCACTGTTTCTGTCAAAACTTATACTTTCACGTATTAACCAGATCGTTGATGACAAAATAGCAAATAATGACAGATTAATAGGGAAAGAGACCATTCATCTTCAGATTTCAACATTGAATTTTATAGGTTATCTTTTCTCCAAAATAAAGAAAAACGTTGATTATGGTCTCAAATTAACTAACATTGCCAATACACTTCTCAATGAATTTGATGAAAAGAACGACGAAACAATAGCGCTTCGAGCTGCCATTCTGGATACTCTCGGTGCTTTATATATATTAAAAAAGGACTGGGATAGCGCAATAAAAAACCTCTTAGCTGCCCACGAATTTGATCGGCTGCTTATTTCTCACGGGCAGATCGATGAAATCAGCTTTCGTCTCACCTGCAGCAACCTCGGATACGCGCTGGTCCAGAAGTGCAGCTGCCTGATTGATGATGAAACCGGGAATGTTAATATCCACGAAATTGAAGAAAACCTAAAAAAATCTAAAGATTTTTTTATGATGGTTCAGGTCGATAAGGCCCCGGCTGTTCCTGAAAATCATCTCAAAAACTTAGAATTATTAGCCTCAATAAAACGGATGAAAAAAGGGCTTTCCTTACACGAAGAGGTGAGAAAAAAACTTCAACGGCGGTTAATTTGATCACTCCTGTATAAAAATTCGCGATGATAAAGGCTGCTGGAATCAATTAGAAAAAAATAAATAGATCTTACCGGAGGGCATATTTTTATGAAAAGCTACAGAAAAGAACTCTGGTTAAACATCCCCGGGCGAAGGGCCTTTATTAATATCACACCTAAAGTCGAAGCGTGTCTGCGGGAGAGCGGTATCCGTGAGGGACTGATCCTGGTCAATGCAATGCACATTACAGCCTCTGTCTTTATTAATGATGATGAGTCCGGCCTCCACCAGGATTACGAGAGCTGGCTTGAAGAGCTGGCTCCGCATGAGCCCATCAGCCGCTACCGTCACAACCGGACAGGTGAGGACAACGGTGACGCCCATCTGAAAAGACAAATTATGGGTAGAGAAGTAGTTGTTGCAGTTACCGAAAATCGCCTTGATTTCGGGCCCTGGGAACAGATATTTTATGGTGAGTTTGACGGGGGCCGCAGGAAGCGTGTTCTGGTAAAGGTCATAGGTGATTAGAAAAAAATAATCGGGAGGGCGGGCTCCTGTCCTGTGCGTATCATGAAGGCCCGGTGAAGGTCATAGGCGGTCAGGCGATAATGCCGGTTTAGACTATGGCTGACCTGTAATATCTGACATCCCTCCTATAATGATTTTTCTTGCAGGGGATGTTGTATAAAAAGAGCCTGTAATTAATATAAGATCATTTTGCCCTGACGAGTCAACAGCATACTTTATTGCCCTTTCTATACTTTTTATTACTACTGCTGAGGGGAAAAGATTTCTGGCAACATCACAAACCTCCGTAGTATCAAGGTCCTTATGGGTCACAGGCTCAGTTACAATAAGCCTGTCTGAAACACGGGAGAGGTTTTTTAGAATTCCCTTCACATCTTTTCCCTTAACTATACCGACAATCGTAAACAGACGGTCATAAATGCATATATCTTTAACCGCGTTTACAAGAACCCTCGCAGAATCCTCATTATGAGCTGAATCTAGGAGAAATCTCCTGCTTTTATCAATAATCTCAAGTCTCGCAGATATATGAATATTACAGAGCGCGTCCCTGATCATTTGTTCCTCTGGAAGGAGGTCCAGAACCCCCAGCGCAAGAAGGGCTGTTACAGCATTCTCCACCTGATGCCTCCCTGCAAGGGAAATAAAAATATCTTTCAGATAAAGCCCGTTAATATTTACATTGAACCGGCTTCCCTTCAAGGATTCGTCAATGACTTCAAAGGAGCAGAGCTCATCCGTTATATAGAAGCGGCTGCCTCCTTCCTCTGATTTAATTTTAAAGATATCCGTAACATCATATTTTTGATACCCCAGTACGACAGGTTTGCCTCGCTTTATTATACCGGCCTTTTCAGCAGCTATCTCCTTTATGTGCCGGCCCAGCTTATCCGTGTGATCATAACTTATCGGGGTAATGATGGACACAACCGGGTCTGAAAAATTCGTTGAGTCAAACCGCCCCCCCATACCGGTCTCAAGCACTGTATAGCATGCACCCTTCATCCTGAAATAGTACATTGCCATGGCGGTAAGTATTTCAAACGTTGTTGGTACGTTATCGGAGGGGAAGGTATTGATGAGAGGGAACAGTATGTTTGTTATTTCAATAAACTCATCATTTTCAATTTCCCGCCCATTCACAGTAATCCGCTCATTCACCCTGTCAATATGAGGAGACGTAAATAATCCTGTCTTATAATTCTGAACCCTCAAGAGAGCGCTCAATATGTGGCAAACAGAACCCTTTCCTTTCGTGCCTGCCACATGAATAATTTTCTTATCCTTTTCAGGGTTATTAAGAAGTTCAAGAAGCCTTCTCGTTCTATCTACATTGTAGTGAATGGATTCATAAGAGTATGAAGAATCCGTTTCATAATTAATAAAACTGTAGAGATAGTCGAGTACTTCGTCAATAGTTTTCATTTTTTTCAACGGAAATTTAAGAATAGCCTGCCGGGTGGTCAAGAGTTTTGATAAATCCCTGCCATGAATTTCGTATCAAAACAAATTCGGTTGATTTACCTTGATTACGTATATACTTTTAAATTGTGTCTTCAAATGATTAACGCGGAACAGATTATCTAAATACAAAATACGAAAGGGGTGATGAGTGTGCTGACTGATTATAAGGAAGATTTTGAAAAAGTAAAAAACACTTCACTTGAAGGGTGGGATCGTCTTTGAAGTTGAGGACCTGATTAAAAAAAAGCAGGAGCTTGAGCAGGAACTCGGCAGTCCGTCCATATGGAACGACAGGGAGAGGGTAAAAAGGACCACAAAAGAAATTAAGAGAATTAAAAACCTGATCGAGCCCTGGATAGAAATAAAAAAGCAGTTTGATGAGCTTTCTGAGCTTTATGCCCTGGCTTTAGAAGAAAATGAAGAAACCCTGGAGCCGGAAATCAGAGAGACCATTTCCAAAATGGTCTCCCGAATTGACAGGCTCGAGAAGCTCTCTCTTTTTACAGGTGAAAATGATGAATCAAATGTTTACTTAACGATACATTCGGGCGCCGGGGGAACCGAAGCCTGTGACTGGGTATCCATGCTTCTGAGGATGTACCTCAGGTGGTCGGAAAAAATGGGGTTCAAATCTGAAATTGTGGATATCCTTCCAGGAGAAGAAGCTGGAATAAAATCAGTAACAATATATATAAAAGGTACGTATGCGTTTGGAAATTTAAAAACCGAGATCGGCATCCACAGGTTGGTCAGGATATCCCCCTTTGACTCAAACTCAAGGAGGCATACCTCATTTGCCTCTGTATTCAGTCTTCCTGAAATAGATGATGAAATTGTCATTGATGTTGATCCAAAGGACCTCAAGATAGATACTTACCGCTCCCAGGGAGCTGGAGGACAGCATGTAAACAAAACTGATTCCGCTGTCCGGATAACCCATCTGCCGACAAATATAGTAGCACAGTGCCAGAACGAGCGTTCACAGTACAAGAACAAAGCCACGGCCATGAAAATCCTCAATGCTAAACTCTATGAATATTTCAAAAAAAAGAAGGATGAGGAAAAGGAAAAACAGGAAAAAACTAAAAAAGGCATATCCTGGGGCAATCAGATCAGGTCATACGTCTTTCAGCCATATACACTGGTAAAGGATTTAAGGACCGGAATCGAAACAGGAAACGTGTCTGCTGTTCTGGATGGTGAAATAAATACTTTTATTGAGGCGGCGCTAAAAAAATAACAGGGTCAATACATACTATACGGAAGCGACAGAGGATTTTTCAATTTAAAAGGATTTGAAAATGCCGGCTAGTATTACGAAAAACTACCCGCGGATTCTGTTTATTTTCATCTTTCTCTGTGTCACAAGTCCCGGACTATGTGAATTTAACATTTTCCAGCAGAGAAATGTTATCATCGGGGAATTTTCAAATAAAGGTGATACTGAATACGATTACCTTGCCGATAGTGTAAAAACAAGAATTTATACTTATGCTCTCTCCATACCATTTTTAACCCTTACCGATGAGGAACGTTTATTCCTTGAAGAACTTTCAATAAGGGATGAGTTCGAGGACGCTTTTCTTGCCGCGGAAAGTAAAATCAGCTACAGAATGATACCCCTTATTGAAAAGGGCACATTAACGTATCGTTATCAGAGTTTTTCTGAAAAGAGATGGCCAATCTATATCCATGGCAACTTCACAGTCATTTCAGAAGAAGAAATTTATCTTGAAATATATGCACATAACGGGATAACCGGCCGTGAAGATAGGTTATATCAAACGCAGATAACACTTTATTCACTCATTAATGAGCCGCATACATACCTCATTCCTTTTTTTAAAATATTTTTGCAGTATAAAATTTACTCAGCTTCCATTGATGCGGTACCGCAGGATTCATATATTTTTATCGATGAAAGGCTGGTAGGCATCGGAAGCGCAAAAAATATTTTTTTACCTCAGGGACAGCACAGATTGTCTGTGTTAAGAGAAGGATACATTGAATACACCGATTTTATCAATTTAAATGAGGATGGGTTTTTTACCAGTGTTGAGCTCCAGGAAATAAAAAAAAGGCGTTCATTCAGCATATTCACAGACCCGGCTGGAGCAGACATATATATAGATGAACAATTCATGGGGATAACTCCACTTGAGTTAAAACTGACAGGCAATTATCACACGTTTACCATTATAAAGAAAGGGTACAGTCAGGTGATAGTAAGCAGCCTGGGCCTTCCGCATGATCAAGATGTACTGGATGTAAAATTAATTTCACCGGATATTACAGAAAAGCATTACCACCAGGCTGAGACCCATTTAAAGAGAGCAAAAATATCTGCCATTACAGGTATTGGTATGCTTGGTGCTTCTATACTCCTGGGTACACAAAAAACTTTAAAAGATCAGAAGGCGGATCTAACGAGCGGAAGAGACCATCGGGAATCCCTGGATGCTTCAAGAGTATTTTTCTACCTTACAGTTACCTCTTCTGCTATAACCGGCGGGATCTTTACCTATTCCTTCATTCAGATAATTAAATATTTTACCCGCTACAGCCCAAAAACGCTGCCCACCGGTGAACAGGGTGAGGATACCATTAAGCTTCTAAAAAAAGAGGTCAGTTTTTAAAATGAATATGAAAATTAAGCTGGGACAAAAATTGAATGAAATTTTTAGAGGGAAAAAAGAAAGGGAGGATATCCTTACAGAAATTGAGGAGCTTCTTATTGCTGCTGATTTCGGTATTGAATTTACTTTTGAGATCATCGGTGACCTAAAAAAAAGTTCGCCATCACTCCTCAGGGAGAAAATTATAAGCAGTCTTAAAAACATTATAAAAGAAAAAATGACACTGGATCACAGGCCTGAATCTCACGAAACACTGAGCGCCCATCTGATATTTGGCGTTAACGGTACAGGGAAGACAACAACGGTCGGTAAACTGGCGTACAGATTAAAAGTTAAAGGGAAAAGGGTCCTCATTGCTGCGGCTGATACATACAGAGACGCGGCAATCGACCAGCTTGTTGTCTGGAGTAAAAGAGCAAATGTACCCTTAATCCGGCAGGAGCAGGGGGCGGATCCCGGGGCGGTTGTGTATGACGCGTGTGACGCTGCAAGAAGCAGGCATGTTAACGACCTTGTAATCGATACCGCCGGCAGACTGCATAATAAGGAGGCCTTAATGGAGGAGCTGGCAAAAATATCAAGGGTTCTTGAAAAGAAACTTCCTGAAGCAAACATAATAAATCTATTGACCCTCGATGCGACCACGGGGCAAAACGCGATCAGCCAGGCCTTCCTCTTTAATAAATATATAGGTGTTGACGGGATTATTTTAACAAAGCTGGATTCCTCCGCAAAAGGAGGAATTGCCTGTGCGGTCTCAGGTAAACTGAAGATTCCACTACTCTATGCAGGTACTGGAGAAAAAGTTGAGGATTTAATTGATTTCGATTTAAATGAATACCTTAACAACATCTTCGCATAGGAACGTGGAACACATCTCTTTACCGGCTGAATAGCAAAAAAAGTCGGCGGTTGCCTAAAATATTTTTAAAACAGGAGATCAAAATGAAAAGGTTTGAACTGATACAGAAATTAAAACAAATCTCAGATGAAAAAATAGTAATGCTTGTTCTTGATGGTCTGGGAGGACTGCCGAAAAATGGAAAGACAGAACTTGAGGCGGCAGAAACTCCCAATATCGATTCAATTGCGAAGAATTCAGATACAGGATTAATGACACCAATTATTCCCGGCATAACACCGGGCAGCGGGCCGGGTCATCTAGCGCTTTTTGGATATGATCCTCTTGAATATATAATCGGAAGAGGTATTCTGTCTGCTCTTGGAGTTAAATTCCCTATTCGGGACGGCGATCTTGCCGCCAGAGTTAACTTTGCAACAATTGATAAAAACGGCATGGTAACCGATAGAAGGGCTGGAAGAATTCCGGATGATATTAATAGAAAGATGTGTGAAATGATAAGGCAGCTTAAAATACCCGGTGTAGAATTTTTTATCGAAACAGAAAAGGATCACAGGGCCGCCCTCATTTTCCGTGGAAGCAAGCTATCAGAAAACATTTCTGAAACCGACCCTCAAAAAACAGGTGTCGCGCCGCTTCCGGTAAAACCCATGGACAGCAGTAAAGCTTCAATCGCTACAGCCGGGCTTATCAATAAATTCTTGCAGCAAGTAAGAAAAAAACTGCAGGATGAACATCCCGCTAATATGATCCTTCTTAGAGGCTTCGCACTTTTTACAGAAATACCTTCCTTTCAGGAGGTGTACGGTTTAAACGCCTGTGCAATAGCTGGGTATCCCATGTACAGAGGGCTCGCAAGCCTCGTCGGGATGAAAGTAATCGAAGTTGATAGCGGTGTTATTCCTCAATTTAATAAGCTGAAAGAGCTATGGGGAAAATATAATTTTTACTTTATTCATATCAAGTATACAGACAGTTACGGTGAAGATGGAAATTTTGATAAGAAAGCAGCTGTTATTACAGAAGTGGACAGAAATATTGACAAGATTCTCGATCTTGAGCCGGATGTCTTTGTCATTACAGCAGACCACTCAACCCCGGCAACATATAAGGCCCACTCATGGCACCCTGTTCCGGTGCTGCTTAAATCGAAATGGAGCAGAAAATCCTGTATCAATAAGTTTGGGGAGACCCAGCTCTTGAAAGGAACACTTGGAATAATAAACACTCCGGACCTTATGACACTCATCATGGCAAACTCCGGAAGACTCGCGAAGTTTGGCGCATGATATATCTTTTTTAAAAGTTAATATTGACATATTAGCATAAATGTATTAGTTTTCAATAATAGTTAGAATAGTTATCATTTTTGAACAGGAGGTAAATTGATTGCCGGAAAAGATATATACAACCTATCAGATTGGTAAATTCTGCCAGGTTAATATAAGAACAGTCATTCGATGGATTGAAACTGGAAAACTCAAAGCATATTCTACTCCAGGTGGGCACAGAAGAGTAAAATGGAGTGATTTAATTACCTTCTTAACTCATAACAGAATGCCGATTCCAAGAGAACTGGAAGAGGCGAAAAAAAAGAAGATACTGCTGGTTGATAATGACGCTAATTTTCTTAAAACAGTTACTGAAATACTTGAAAAAATTCCTGATACTGATGTGAAAACTACTTCCTCGGGTTTTGATGCAGGTGTTCTTGTAGCAGAATGGCTACCGGATTTGATTATTCTGAATTTTTTCATCCCCGGACTTGATGGTTTTGCGGTAACTAAAATAATCAGGGAGAACCCAATACTGAAAAAAATACCAATTATTGCAGTCACTTCAACTACAGACCCCGATGAATTAGGGCGCGTCAAAAACAGCGGAATTGATAATCTAATAACAAAACAGATTGAAAGTGAAAGTTTCAAAAAAAAGATTGATAGAATTTTATATGCGGCAGGCATAGGTTAACCCTTTTTTGAAGTGCTTCTTCATGGGTGAGAATTTTCTTTCAACTGTATTCATCAAAAACACGCCTGTTGAAACAGTATCGGATTATGCCCGATTCTTCCCGTTCATTGTACTTAAATTACCGGAGGATTTTCTTTTTTACACAGGCCGACAATTCTTAAATCGAACGATGAAGAATGCCTGTTTCTGCTTTCAGAAATAGGCATTCTTTATCTAATGACACGACCGTTTTAATCCTATTTACAAAGGGGTCTTATGAAAAAAGTAAAATTAGAATTAATCAAAGGAGATATTACAGAAAGAAGTACAGATACTATTATTAATACAGCCAATAATTTACTTATCCTGGGTTCCGGTCTCGGAGGGGCAATCAAGTCAAAGGGGGGCCATAAAATAACGGGTGAATGTTCCAGGCTCGGTCCAATTAATGTAGGTGAGGCAGTAATGACTTCGGCCGGTGAATTGAAATCAAAATATATCATTCATGCCGCGCTTATGGAGTTTGACGGCCCCATCCTTGAGGAAAATATATCGCGTTCTTTAATAAGCAGTTTAAAGCTGGCTAACAGGCATATATTGACCAGCATCTCAATCCCTGATATGAGTATGGGCATTGTCAGATTTCCACCTGAACGGTGCGCAGAGATCTTATTCAATACGTTAAAGAATTTTATCAAGGAGGAGAACAAATCCCTGGAATTGATTGAGGTAGTTGTGTGGGATATCGAAACCCTTCATATCTATAAAGAAATATACAAGGAGATTTTTAAACAAGAAAAACCATGAACCTACCGCTCCTCGCATCCGGATTAATAATCATTGCCTTCATAATTCTTTTTACCTTAAACAGAATCTCAAGAAAATCGAAGAAATTACAAAAAATTTGGGATAGGGTAAAAACCGGTGATACCCGAAGTTCAATTAGAGTGTTGAAAGCACTTATAATAAAAGAGGGCGGAACAATTGATTTGCATTTTCTGCTTGCTGAATGCTACAGGAGAGAGGGCAACTGCCAGGAGGCTATCGCTGAATTCCGGCTCTGTTTGGACATTCATAAAAAGGCACATCTGGCAATAGAGAGAGAAATTCGAGAAGGACTTTTAGAATGTTTTATATTGTTAAAAAGAGATGATGAAGCGCTTAAAGAACTTTTCGAATTAGTAAAGCTTGATCCCATGAATACAAAATATCTTTTTAAAATCGCAAAGATTTTTTATTTAAAGGGCATCCTGGAGCATGCAATTACCTACCTTGATAGAACCCTGAAGGCAGACCCGACTCATGGTGAGAGCCTCTTCTATCTTGGTATGATTATGTTTCACGCCAATCAGGATAGAGAGGCCGTTGGATATTTAACGAAAACAGTCCAACACAATCCCAAGAATTATCGAGCGTATTATTATTTAGGCATGCTGTACAAAAAGGGAAGCGAGTTTGCACAGGCAATTATCTGTTTTCAAGCCGCACAGATGTCACCGAAGTACAAAATAAGAGCCTTCTTTCAAAAAGGTAACTGCTTCAAAGAAATGAATGAAATGAAAAATGCCATCATCGAATACAAGAAAGGAATTGCCGGGGCTGCAAAAAAGGATAACACTCTTCTCCTTGCTTTAAAATATGCGCTCGCCGGGGCATATGAGACAAACGGAAAACTTGTTGAAGCAATCGCACAGTGGGAAGATATTTACAGCAACGATGAATCTTACAGGGATGTTATACAAAAACTCGAAAAATATCACGCTCTGAGGACTGACGACAATATAAAGGATTTTATTGTCAGCTCAGCTTCTATATTTGAAGGAATGTACCTTGACATAGTAAACGAACTGGGATATGACATTTTAGAGGTCAACCATATCAAAACTAGTATTACAAATATCATTGCATCACCCAGGCAGACTGTCATTCGAAATTTCAGACGCCAGCGCGTATTCATAAAACTGTACCGTGATGCGGTAAGCCTTGGTTTAGAAACTTTAAAAAACCTGGCTGAAGAGGCAAAGTCCCGGAAATGCGTAAAGGCCATCTGCATATCACCCGAAAACTTCAAGCCGGAGGCCGGAGAATTTACCTCTGGACGGCAGATTGAATTGATCGGTGGGAATAAACTTACAAAACTCTTGAAAAAAATCAAAGGCGAACCGTAACCGAAATCCCGGGTACCTGTATAGTGTCTTTAAAGGCTTAAGAGAGTTTTAGCATTCCGGGTAGTTTGTTCTGCAAGAAATTCAAAAGATATACCTCTCAATTCTGCAAT
>DAOVJS010000112.1 GCA_030673105.1 Spirochaetota bacterium | reverse complement strand
TGGGCCATAAATAATTTTTCTGAAATAGTCTAATGTTCCGGGCATCTCTTCGTACTTTTTTTCCAAAAACCGAGCATTCTCCATGGCTCTTGCCTGCAAAGATGCTGTATCTGAGACCTTATTATTTATTAATACGATATGAGTATAGTGTTTTAGCTCTTCTTTTAATGCCCAGATAGCCGTTTCCCGTCCATATCTGGGCACATATTTTCTTTCCATGAAACCTATGGGATCATTATTTTCTGCAACCCACCCAGGAGTCAAGTAGAACGTTCCAAGCCTTTCATAAAGAGCCTTATTGTATGCTTCCCGTGAGCCTAGAAACAGAGTTATACAATCGTGGGCTCTAGTACTACAGCGTAACTTTACCATTTTACTGCAATCTCATAATAAAAAAGGCAATAAATAAGCCCACAAACATGCTTAAAATGCACTTAAAATGTCTTTTTAAGTAAAAGTTACGCTGTAGTACTAGGAACAATTAAACCTTGCTTCAATGAGAAAAATATTTACGTACTTTTTCATTCATTACTTCCAATCCAACATTTTTAAGTATCTCAAGCGATGCTGTATGTATACACTTAACCTGGTCCTGTGTTAAAAGTGTTGCAAAGGTTGTAATCATGCTCTCTTTACTTTCATGAAAATGTAGTTAGCCTTTTTTCTTAAACAATCTTAAAAAGTTGTCATCGAATTTTTTATCAACATTCAAATATAGTACATATGTAAGATAAAAAAGAAAAGATACAGTATTTGACATTTATTACCATAACAGTTACAATGTTTTACAATTGTGTTGGTCTTTTTTATAACAAACTGTATCTTGAAAAATACTGTTATTTGGGTAGTATAATAAAAAAAGTTATGATCTCTAATAATCAAACGAAAAAGATAACATTGTACGAAAAAGTTGCAGAAAATGTTTCCCGCCTAATCGATGAAGGTACATTTCGAGTGGGCGATAGAATACCATCATTGCGTAAACTTAGCAGTCAATTAAAGGTGAGTATTACAACAGTTCTGGAAGCATACCGGCACCTTGAAGACAAAGGAATCCTTGAGGCACGTCAACAATCAGGATACTATGTGCGGGCACAATACTCAAAAATAATTTCCCAACCAGAGATATCGGAACCTGAAATCAGTCCAACAAAAGTGAGCATTTCTGAAATTATTAGGATGATAATGCGTGAATCCAACAATCCGAATATTATTCATCTGGGATATATACAACCAGATCCAGACCTACTACCTATACACAAATTGAATTTAACACTTTCTAATGTAGTACGGAGAAATAAAAGAAGTAGCATTCTATATGATTGTCTTCAAGGTTACAAACCTCTTCGCATACAGATATCAAGACGTCTTCTCTCAACAGGTTGTACTGTAACTCCAAATGAAATAATTATCACTTCAGGTTGTGAGGAAGCCATTATGCTATCTCTACTGAGCATATGCAGCCCAGGTGATACAGTAGCTGTTGAATCGCCCGTATATTTTCACCTTCTTCTGTTACTCGAAATACTCGGTTTAAAAGTAGTTGAAATTCCCTCTCATCCACGTGATGGAATAATACTAGAAGTATTACGTATGGTTATTGAGGATTATACAATAAAGGCCTGTTTTACAACTCCAAACTTTAATATTCCACTTGGAAGTTGTATCCCGGATGAAAATAAGAAAATCCTTGTCAATCTACTTTCTGAATATAAAATTCCTCTTATTGAAGACGATGAAAATGGAGACATACATTTTTCTTTTGAAAGGCCTATCGCAACCAAGTCTTTTGATAAAAAAGGATTAGTTATTTATTGCTCTTCATTCTCCAATACGCTTGCGCCCGGCTATCGTGTTGGTTGGATACTTCCGGGACGGTTTAAAGCTGATATAGAACTTTCCAAAAATGACATTAATGTCTCGTGCATTTATAAAATTTTTTCCGGAGGGAACAAGAATAACCCAGCCAAATGGAGGATTTTCTCTTTGGGTTGAACTTCCAAAATTTGTAGATTCTATTATACTCTTTCTAGCTGCTCAACGTCATGGCGTTTCTTTTATACCTGGTCCACTTTTTTCCGCTAAGGAAAAGTATAAAAATTTCATTCATCTTAACATCGCTATCTGGTCAGAAAAAGCTGAAAAAGCTATCGCCCTAATTGGACATCTTGCTGCTGAAATGAATCATTAGTTAATATCATTACCGTCCAGTCATAAAAACTGAGTTCATACACTTGTACCTATTTTTTCCAATTTGTCAATAAATATATTGACAAGATTTTGACTAATTATAAAATTAAATGGAGTCAACTTTTTAAGGAGGTATGAAATGACTGAATCTGAAATTCTCGGTAAATTAAAGGAATCAATTCTAATTTTTGATGTAGAGCTTGCTGAAAAATCCGCACAGGAAGCAGTTAATACTGATATAGATCCGTTAAAAGCAGTGGAAGAAGGACTTGTAAAGGGTCTGGATATTATAGGTGAAAAATATGAAAATGATGAAATATTTCTTCCCGAACTGATGATGGCGGCTAATACTTTTCAAACAGCGATGCAGATTCTGGAGCCGAAAATCAGTGAAAAAGGGCAGGAAAGAGCGAAAAAAGGTATTATTGTTCTTGGAACGGTCAAAGGCGACATTCATAAAATTGGAAAAGATATTGTTACACTTTTATTCAGAACAGCCGGTTATGAAGTTCATGACCTTGGAGAAGATGTTGATCTTTTTACCTTCATTGAAAACGCGAAAAAGTTAAATGCGGATGCGATCGGCCTGTCGGCTCTACTTACCTCTACACTTTCTGGACAGAAAGACGTGATTGACGCCCTTACCCAGGAAGGAATGCGGGAAAAATACATTATAATGGTTGGCGGCGGTGCAACAACCCCTGAATGGGCCGAAACAATAGGCGCGGATCTTTTCGCAGAAAATGCACAGGCCGCGGTACGAAAGCTTACTGAAATGATCGCAAAAAAAAGCTGATGCAGATCGTTTTTTTTAGTTCCTATTAGGAGGCAATACGATGTTAAGTTTTTATGAAGTAATAGACAGGGCTGTAACCGGGCCCTTAATGTCCGATCAGGATTATTATCTGAAAAATTATGTTCCTGAGTTAAACAAAGTAATACAGCAGTATAAAATCAAATTTAATCCGGAAACACCTCTTCCATCAGATGACGCGCTTGCGGATACAGTCTTTGAAGCGGCTGTGGATTTTTTTTCACGGGTCGGCGCGTACTGCCCCGATACTTCCAGGGTAATGAAGTTCACAAAGGAAGAAATACTTCTGGCGGCAGGTGAGGCACCGTCAGCCTCCAGTTTTGGAGAAGGCCCTGACAGAAAGGTAATGCGCTCACGAATGCCCGATGATCATTCAGAACCGTGGTATCACTGCGGAGGAGGAATATATACAACTTCCGATGCTGTTTTCATGAATCAGATAGAGGGGCTCGCCAATATAAAGAAGGCATGCTCACTGTCAATCCCATCTTCTATCAGTTTAAAAGGGAAGGACGCCCGTGTAAGGTCCCCTCAGGAGGTTCTCGCTACAATAAAAACTGTCTCCATGGGAAGAGAAGCCTGTAAAAGGGCCGGCAGGCCGGGTCTTCCAATACTGAACGGAATCTCAACAGCAACAGGGCCGATCTCCATGTTTGCCGCTTCCCACCCGAACTTTGGTCTGCGGCCTTCAGACGGTTTTTTGATAGATTCACTGGCGGAAATGGTGGTTGACTTTGAGGCTCTTGATAAGGTCGCTTTTTATACAAGCCTGGGTGCTAACATAGGATCGACATCAACACCGCTATTTGGCGGATATAATGGAGGTGCTGAAGGCAATGTCATAGTAACGGTCGTTTATAACCTGCTCGGTATTTTGATTTTCAGGGGGACCTACCATTATAACGCGCCTCTTCATACAAAATTAAGGGTATCCTCTACAGGACCATTACTCTGGATCATAGCTCTCGCGAACCAGGCGCTTCATAGAAACGCTCCCTATCCGACGCTTAATTTACCATACCTTGGAGGCGGAGCAGGGACAGATTGTTACTATTATGAAATGGCTGCCTATCACACCTGCGTTGTTACATCGGGTGGGAACATGCTTTCAGGCCATCCTTCGATTTCGGTTGCTCCTGATAGTATTGTTCCTCTTGATCATGTATTAAATATTGAAGCAGCCCAGGCTGCGTCAAAACTAACGCGAAAAGAAGCAAACCCGATTGTACTGAAGTTTCTCGAAAAGTATGAAGGGCAATTAAAGAGCCCTCCGAAGGGGTTAACCTATCAGGAATGTTACGATATGGTTACAGGTGAGCTTACGAATGCCGAATATGCAAAGAATGCTGATAGAATTCGTAAAGAACTGCGGGACCTTGGATTACCGGTCGAGAAAAGTGCCTGACAGATTATATAGTAATAATATAAGTAGGGGCTGGCTTCAAATCCGCCCCTACGGGTTATCTGCTTTTTCTGAAAGCCTCCAGATACGAATCTGCATATATCTGCTTGTTCATTACCATTTCGGCGGTCAGAACTGCGTCAACAAGGTCATTATCCATTACATCAAGGATTGCCGCGTCACATCCATTCGCAATGAGCATGGTAAGAAATGTCCTGTTAAGCAATTTCTTATATTTGGTGCCATTTGAGATATTCGACAGACCGCAAACGATGTGGCATGGAGGATCTGAGAAGAGCTGAAACTGATTCGTCGCTTTGAGTATTTCAGTTGCCTGTTCCTGCATAAACTTCAGCGGCATAATAATGGGATCCAGGAAGATTTGTTCCGGGGAAAGGCCGAACTCCATGGCCTTCTCAATAATTTTACCTGCGTTTTCAACCCTTTTATCAGCATCCTTGGGGCTCCCGGCCTCATCCATGACAAGGCCGATAATCGAGGCGCCGTGCTCGGCAACAATAGGGAAAAGCTCATTCATTTTTTCATCAACGGCAGTTGTGGAATTTACCAGCGGCGGCTTCTTACATACCGGCATTGCTTCCTTCAGCATTAAAGATCTGTTGTTATCTATTGAGATAGGCGTGTCTACTTCTTCCTGTACCATTTCAATCATCCAGCAGAGATCTTCAGGTTTATTTGAAGCAGTTCCAAGATTTACATCAATATATGTTGCCCCGGCACCTGTCTGCTTTCTGGCCCATTCCTTGATAACATCACCATCTTTATTTATGATAGCTTCCTTTATATCTTTGAAACCAGCATTAACCCTTTCACCTATTAATATCATACCTGTATCCTCCTTTTACATTAATTTGCTAATGGTGTTTTGTATACTCTTAACCGCATCGGGGTGTGCCATAATCAGAATATCCGCTCCTGCCTGAAGATAACCTTCAGCGCACGCTGCCTCCCACATCGGCCCCCGCCTGGCCAGTTTGCCCCAGCCGGGAAGAATATCATCATCGGCTACTGCCTCTTTAACCCTGTAGGTTTCTCCAGCGATATCACATATCTGGGGCGATGTCATAAGATTATCTCCCTTGAGTCCTGCTGTCCTGCAGCGTTCAATAATCGTGTAGACGTAATCAAACCCGTAACCTAACGCGGCAGTTGTCTGGAACATTACTACATCATTTGAATCAAAATCAGCATCCTGTAAAAGAATGTTAACCTGCTTTGCAATATTAATATCAACCGGAGCTTCAGAGATAATTTTGTGTTTATCAGCATTACAAATAGCGACTATAGTCATATAATTGGTCTCTTTCGCAGAGCCGATCAGACAATTTTCCCCCTTTGCTGCCTGTGAACATTCTGGCAGAACTGAATTATCCTTTTCATCATCACCGCACCCCCAGATTATAAGAGGGACATCCACAGCCTTTAAAACTTCTTCAACTGCTTTCGCGCATTCAGCAGGTGAAGCATCTTTTCCGGCCGGGTCCGCGCCTATCATTTTCATACTTATCAAATCAACTCCATACTCTGAAACACATTTTTGGGCCCATTCAGCAGGTGAGTTTATCTCTTTCCCTATGGCTTCTTTTATTACTTCAGGCCAATCCGGCGCCGTATCCGAGACGAACCCCGCTATTACCGGCTTATTCGGCATTTCACCTTCGGAGGTCATGAAAGGAAGGGTTGTCGCACCTCCTACAGTTACTGTTTTTCCCCTGGTCCCCCCATCTTCTTTCGTCGCGCCTAATGTAACAGTGTTTATTTTCGATGTCCATTTTTCCTTTACATCAGGTATTTCCATTTTTACCTCCTATTTTATCTAATATTTTTTTAATGCTTTTCTTTGCTATTGATTCATTTAACGTAATAACAGGTTTCCCCTGGAAAACTGCATCACCCAATGCTGTATCAAATGGAATATCCCCTATATATTCAATGTTCAAATCATCAATACGTTTTCTTACTTCCTGTTTTCTTTCATCCCTTACCATATTGGTAATGACGTATTCCTTTTTGATCTTGCTCTTTAGTTCCGAAGCTATTTTTTTGATGGTTTTTGCAGTATTAAGTGATATTGGATTGTCATTTACAACAATAAGCAGTGCGTCTATATTATTGGTAGTTCTCCTGCTGATATGTTCAAGCCCTGCTTCATTATCCATCACAATCCAGTTATATGAGGGAAAAAGATCCTCTGAAAATTTTCGAACAAGAGAATTAAGATAACAATAGCACCCGGACCCCTCGCCCCGTCCCATTGTCAGCAGATCAAAACCTTTGGATTCTTCAATAATCTGATGTAAACCAGCCTCAACATAGTTTGCTTTATCCATTCCAGGAGGGAAATTTTTAATTTCCCGCAGAACATCTTCCCGCAGCTCTCCAATCGTCTTGTTTACCTCTATACCGAGTATTGTTCCAAGGTTTGCATCCGGATCAGCATCTATTGCGAGTACCGGACCGTTATTTTTCTCACAAAAATGCAGAACCGAAAGCGCGGCTACTGTGGTCTTACCTGTTCCGCCTTTCCCCGCTATTGCTATACTGTACGCCACCAGTAGTACTTCCTCTCATATTTTATATTAATAGATCCATGAATCTCAGTATTTAAAACTATATTATAAATACGTTGATTTAATGTTTAATTGCCTATCTATATTTAAACATTTCAATATCTGTATGCGGTAAAAAGATTGCTTTCTGGAACTCTTCCACATAATCTTCAGCACCCATTAAATCATAATAGGTTATTGCCTGTCTTAGTTCAATAATCTTATTAAATGCTTCGTTATAAAAAGCTGTTAACTTTGCACCTTTTATTGAGGTGTTCCCGACAAACTTAAACCTTTCCCTGGGAAGATCAGGTATCAGCCCGATGGAAACAGCATTATCAATATTAATATAATTACCAAACGCGCCCGCGATATAAAAATTATCAATTGCAGAAAAATCAAGGTCCAGTCTTTTTAACAGTATCTTCATTGCCGCGAATATGGCTGCTTTTGCTGTAATTACATTTTCAATGTCTGATTCAGTTATGAAAATTTCTTTGTGGCCTTTACTTTGATTCTCATAATGCAGGACATAACTTTTTAAACCTTTTTCAATTGTAATCCGGTCCGTACTATTTTCAATAAAATTACCCGAACGATTGATAATTTTTTTCTCTAAAAGAACACTGACAGTATCTATTATGCCGGAGCCACATATCCCTTTTGGCGGAACGTTACCGATTGTTTTATAGGAGATTTCACCCTCCTTTATGAAGACAGATTCTATTGCTCCCCTTTCGGCCCTCATACCGCACGCGACGCTGGCCCCTTCCAGTGCCGGGCCCGCGGAAGCCGAACATGCCACTATCCAGTCCTTATTTCCAACAAT
>DAOVJS010000097.1 GCA_030673105.1 Spirochaetota bacterium | reverse complement strand
CAGGGGACTTACCCGTTCTGGAAGAATGGTAGAAATTACCGCGTCCAATTTACTGACACGGGTGCTGCTGCATGAGATAGACCATCTGGACGGGGTGCTCTTTATTGATAGACTCAGTGATAAAGAGAAAAAAAAGGTAGAGGGGGACCTTCAGACCCTTTATCAACAGTATAGTACTGTCACACCATAATAAAACATCCCTATCAGATTACAGCCGCTTAAAGCAGCTGATTCTACAAAACACATGGAACTTAAATGAATAGAACCCCGAATATTGCTTTTTTCGGCTCTCCTGAACTGGCGGCCGCCTGTCTTGGTGAACTGATAGGGCCTTTTAATGTGAAAATGGTTGTGACCCAGCCCGATAAGGAGTATGGAAGGGGGAAGAAAATAAAATCGACCCCTGTGAGTAAAATTGCATTAAGCAAAAAAATCTCTGTGTACAGGCCGCGAAATATTGATAATACCATCATACGGGGCTTGAATTATCACAATATCCGTCTTATTATTGTAGTTGCATACGGGAAAATACTGCCGGAGAATATCATCAACTACCCGGAAGCAGGCTGCCTGAACCTTCATGCCTCTATACTGCCGAAATACAGGGGTCCATCACCTGTCCAGGCGGCGATTCTGAACGGTGAAGCGGAGACAGGCGTCACTGTCCAGATTATGAAGAAAGAGCTGGATACCGGGGATATCCTATCTGTCAGAAAAATACCTGTTAATCAGGAATGGACAGCGGAAGATCTTATTGGGGAAATAATATCTCTTTCTCCTTCTTTTCTTGTTGAAACTGTAAACAGCTATCTTGCAGGAGGGATTAATCCTGAAAAGCAGAGAGAAAGTGAGGTAACCTACTGCACGATGATCAGGAAAAAGGATGGTCTCATTGACTGGAGCAAGGGAGCTGAGGTATTACGAAACAAAATAAGAGCATACAATATCTGGCCTGTGGCTTTTGCTTACCTTGATGGCAAATTATTGAAAATATTCAACGCACGTCTGTGTTCAATGGGAAACAGTTCTTCGGCAGGGCCGGGAGAAATTGTTGATGTTTCGAGGCACGAAGGTATAATTGTTAAAACAGGGCTGGGTATGCTCGCTATTATTGAGCTGCAGCTGGCGAATAAAAAAAGACTGAAATATAGTGATTTTATTCAGGGCTGTAGAAATCTTAAAGGTAAAGTATTGAGTTCTACACCTCAGCATTAAACAGTTTAATTTTGCCGCTACCTGACGGCGGTTACATAATATTTTAAGTCCGGTTGATAGAAAGTTAGCTTGCCTATTTTTGTTTCAATTGTTATTAATTAATGAATGGGTTTAAAGTCAAAAACAAATCAGAGAGGATTCACAAAAACACAGAATATGTTTCAATTATTTAACCGTTACGTGGTTACCAACTCAAAGATAATTATAAGAAATATAATAATCATCTTGTTTGTATTTGTTGTTGTTTTCGGACTTGTCACCTCACTTGTCTTCTGGGTTGTTAGGAAGGGCCCCCCTGAGGTAACGGTACCGGGTATTACAGGAGGTGAGCTTATTGAGGGGCTTCTTATTCTTCAGAAGAAAAATCTGAGAGCTGTCGTTGATCCAAGATATTTTAGTGACTATTCCAAAAATATTATAGTAGAACAGGACCCGAAAGCCGGCAGCATAGTCAGGGAAGGAAAGGATATACGGTTAACCGTAAGCAAGGGATCTATAGTATCAATTGTTGAAGATTATACAGGGAAAACAATGAACTATGTGCAAAACAGGCTGCAGGAAATTTTCTCATTTCAGGGGAAAACGATTAAACTTGGAAACGTTACCTATGTAACCTCGGAATACCCTCAGGGATCTATTGTAGGGCAGTTTCCTCCTCCCAACACACCCATTACCAACGTTGATACAATAGATCTTGTAATCAGCAAGGGAAAGGAGATACAGGCCTTTAATTTAAATGATTATACAGGGGAGTATATTAATGATGTTATGAAGCTCCTTGCCTTAAGGGGTGTGCTGGTACACATTATTACGGAAGAAGTAATGAACCCTGCCCTGAGCGGGCTCATAATATCACAGGACCCGCCCGAGGGCGAGCTGGTTAAAAGAAACGATACAGTAACCTTTTATGTGGGATATCTTCCATCTGAAAAGGAGAAGGAGAAGCTCTATGCAAGGGCTCTGAATTTTGATGTTCCTCCGGAGCTGGAGACAGCCGTTATACGTGTTGTTGTGGCAGACAGAATAGGTGAAAGGGAGATTTACAATGCCGAGAACAAAGGGGGCGATAGTATTTCAATCCCGTTCAAGAGTTATTCAAATACCACTATATATATATATGTTGACGGCGGAGTTTTTGAGGTAAGGAAAATGGAATAAGCCCCGGGACGGCGGATTTGGATACTTACCCTTCATTTTTCAATCCTTTTCACCGACCTTTCAATCTTTCTTTCCAGAAGGCTTAAAAACATAACCAGGTTGGTGTATGAGGATGTGTAATTACTGTAAAGAGATGTTATCTCCAGCATAATATTCTTCAGAAAGGGGTATTTATTAATAAATACATTCACCGCTTCCTTTGATTTTAAATAATTTTTTAATTCTTCCCTGGCGTCCGCAACCTTTATTTTTAAGTCCTGTAAAAACATCAAGGATATATCCCTGGAAAATATTTCGACAGGAAAGACTGCCGGCACGGCTTTTTTGGTTTTAAAGAAGCTGTCGCTTATCAGTTTCTGCAAACTGAGATGCCGCAAATGAGGAATTAGTGCTCCGTCTTCGGTAACATTGAACACAAGATTCCTGTATTCCTTTTTATTTTCAATCCAGTTAATATATTTAGAGAAAACAAAGTCCGATAGAACATTTCCCCCGTGTATTCCAGGAGCCATCTGTAATTTTCTTTTCCTGATCTGGTTTATAATCGAAGTCTGCAAATTTTTGAATCTGTCTGCTTCAAGGAAGTACAATGTATACAGAGTTGATGAGTTTATATGGGTCATAAAGTTAGTATAGGAAAGGTCGATCCCGGTGACCAGTACAGGGTTTGCCCCCATGTAAAGAGCCAGCTCTATTGCGGTCGTTGCCACCGAACCACCGCATTCAAGTGGATCGATTTGCTGAAAATAGTTACGAAAAAGATTCATGAGAGGGAGGCTTTCATGATGGGTTTTTTTATTATCCTGAATCCGGGAAACTGCTTCGCTGAAATAGAGGTTTCCCCTCCAGTATTTCAGTATCTTGGGACACGCCACAATATCCGCGACCAGATTCATTCCACCCGGATGCTTATTTCCTGTCAGGACGTGGTGGAAGTGGAAAAGATTTATAAATTGAGCGTCCAGTGTTACTATGTAGTCGGGCTCAATGCCGCTTTTGAGAAGAGGTTCAAGGGCTGTGTCAACGGCAATGAGATGCAGGTTTTGAGAAATCTGTTTTATCATTTCAAGCTGCCCGAGCAGGGATGGGCCCGCCCCTATAACCATGGCCGGTTTATTTTTTAGAGTATTTTTAAGGGCATTGATTGATCTTTTGCCCGCAAGAAATGGTATGTTTTCAACAATGTTTTTCATCCACAGGCTCTCAAAGGCAAAGCGGGTGAGAATATCTGAAAGCTTTCCTGATATTGAACTCTTAAAATAGCTTTCCAGCTCTTCATAATAGTTAATAAAAGGCGAAAAAGCGCCCCTCAGTTTAATAATTCTGTAGCCTTTGAAAGAGAGAGGATTAAGCCTTTCGAAGCAGCTGGCAATAAAATCAATGCTTTCACCAATAAAAAGATGAACATTCTCTAAAAAAGAAATATCCCTGTTGTCTGTCAGCAGGCGAAAGGCTTCGGGGCTCTTTTCTATAGCGATAATTGTCGCTTCGGCGGCCTTCTTTCCATATAAATTGACGAATGCTTCAATGTGATATCCAAGTCCGATTCCCATGAAAACAAACACATACCCCTCTTTTACCGTTAGATCCCTTACCAGATTCATGGCTTCCTTTCCAGGGTTTGCCCTGGAATGAATGGGTTTGTCCTTCATGTAGATATTCGGGACAGGGGAAGATAAAAAGGAAAAAGGGTATGTATTATTAATAGCAACTATCTTCTTTTCTATGGAAGGGTAACGACGGGACAGGAAGGTAAGATTTTTTTTTAGAATTTTATTCATTATTGATGCAGGTAAAATAGTTAATCTGATCAGGTTTTAAAAAATTGGTCGAAATTATCAACAATATTTGCGTTCCTCAGAGTATGCAAATACCAATCATTGAACAGATTATTTTCCTTCAAGTTCCTGTACATATTTGTAAGGTAGTCCTTTGAATTTTCGTACTCCTGCTGATCAAAACGTTTTTCTTCAAGGACCTTAAAAATAACCTCACCCTCAGCAGCTTTAACAGGACCTCCAACCTTGCCTATTGGGGTTGAATAAATAAGTTCCACAAGGTTTTCGATGTTCATGAGCTCAAAAAGCGGGATATTCTGGTCTTCAGAAAGTATGTACTGACCGCTAACAGATATGTAATCGGTTTTTGTAGTTTTTAACTCATGTTTTGAAGCCGTGTTGTTGAATTCTGATGGGTCCTCGCTGATTTCGGCCAGTATTTCTTTGCTTTTAGAAGCCACGTTTTTTTCAACTTCTTCTTTATGTTCATTTACGTACTCCCGCTTGGTCCGGTACAATGCCTTATTGTAGGATTCCGTAATTGGAGAGTCGAGAGCCTTAATGATATGATATCCGAACACTGTTTTAACTATGGGGCTTATTTCGTCTTTTTTAAGCCTGAATGCCGCTTCGGAAAATTCAGGAACCATATCCTTCCTATAGAACCAGCCCAGATCTCCTCCCTTTTCCTTTGTTGTATCATCCGATTCTCTTTTTGCGATTTCCTCGAACTTTTCAGGGCTGGTCTGGACTTCATTTAAAATTTCTATCGCTTTCAACTCATTGTCTTTGATGAGAATGTGCGCTGCGTGAGCTTTTTCAAAAAGTTTGGGGTTTTCATTATAGAAATCCCTCAGTTTATTTTCTGAAACATCATCGTAGCGTAAAAAGACGTATTCAATCTTTTTCCCGTATTCAACAAACTGATAAAATGAGTTGATTTCCATTTCAGACACCTTTATGGAGGCAAAGAATTCGTCATAAAAAAGGTTAATGATGAGCGCCTCTTCTTCTTTGTCATAGATGTCCCTTTTGTCTGATTCAGGTGTGTTGTTGAACCTTTCTTCGTCAAAATTTTTACCGGGTGCCGCGTAGTATCCCTTTTTTATGATGGCTGCCAGCACCGTCTCCCTGGTAACCGCTATTCCTTCCTCTTTTGCGTGTTGAAGGATCAGAGTTCTCTGAATTACGATATCAAGGGCCCTTCTCATCATTTCAAGATTCTTTTCGTCCGTTAAACTTTCAGCCTCACCTTTCTGCCTTTCCTCTTCATAGAATTGCCTGTATAGGTTAGCGAACAGGGAGTCAGGCGCCACAGATATGGGCTCACCGTTTACTACCGCCACATTCGGTGCTGCTCCTCTCTTTGAAGTATATCTGTAG
The DNA here is from genome assembly GCA_030673105.1 of Spirochaetota bacterium. Lineage (GTDB taxonomy): Bacteria > Spirochaetota > B62-G9 > B62-G9 > DRHN01 > DRHN01. The sequence continues at coordinate 3,141 of DAOVJS010000097.1, read as the reverse complement.
GCAAAACTGCCGATAAAGGCTACTGCCACAAACCCGATGATGACAGAGACGATAAATTTTTTAAAAGGAGTTTTCTTCTTTTTGTGAACTTCCATGGACTTCCTCTTATCCTGAATGATAGATTAAGCTAACATTCAATATGGTCTCTGTCAATGAAAATGTAAAGATGAGTTTTATTACAATTTACTTGACATAATCTTAGTAATATAATCTAATGTGAACCAGAGTATTATGTTCAGCAATAAAGCACAATAAATTTAAAAAGGAGTGAATCAATGGAAAACAAACTGAAGAAGGTGCTTGGCTTCTGGCCGGTGTTCGGGGCATGCTTTGGAATCGCGATAAGCGGGAGCACCCTTATGATGCTGGGTAATGTTTTCGGTTTTGCAGGGATGTCTTTCATAGTTTCTCAGGTTGCTGCGCTGATTGTAATGATTCTGGTAATACTCGCGTTTTCCGAGTTGAGCTCAATACTGCCGGAGGCCGGGGGCATTGAAGCCTATACAAGAGAAGCCATAGGAATTGGAGTAGCGGCCTGTGTGACTCTCTGGTATTTTGTGGCGACAATATCCCTCGCGGTGAATGCTGTGGTTGACGGCTCGATGCTCAACATGTTTGTGCCGTCCATTCCTCCCCTGGTGTGGGGTATTATTCTTGTAACCTTTTATCTTGTCCTGAACCTTCTTGGCACCAAGGTATTCGGTTTCGGGCTGGGCTTTTTTATAATAATTGTGATAGTATCCTATATCACGATGTCCATACTCGCGTACACCGGCGTTGGCAAAGTTGCGGTAGATTTTTCAAGACTGGCCGACTGGTCTGGTCTAAAATTTGGAAATGTTATTGCAATCGCAATGGTGGCAATATGGTTTTTTGTGGGTATTGAAATGGCTACACCTCTCGCTGAAGAGATTAAGAAGCCGGAAAAGACATTACCAAGAGCAATGATAGCAGCGATCGTTCTGATTTTTGTGATCCAGCTGTTGCTCGGGCCTGCCATGTTCGGGATTCTTGATGGAGAAGAGCTGGCCAGCTATACACCCCATGTATCCTTTGCAACAGCTCTTTTCGGTAACTTCGGGCTGTACTGGGTGCTGGTGCTGCAGATAGCGCTGGAGTTTACAACCATCGGCGGTGTTATGTTCGGTATTTCCCGACTGATCTACGGTCTGGCCAGGGATGGAATGCTGCCGAAAGTTTTTTCCTGGCTGCATCCGAAGTATAAAACACCCTGGGCGCCTTTATTTCTCATATATGTTGCAGTGGTTGCTGCAATGATAATTGGAGCGCCTTTTATACTGATAAGCATTGCTTCAATGATTTTCTTCCTTATATATTTACTTGTTTTTATAGATCTCTGGATATTGAGGAAAAAGATGGCTGATGTCAAAAGGCCTTTTTACGCGGGCGGCCCTTTTAAGGCCCCGGTAATCTCTATACTGGGAATAATTTTCATTATAGGTGTTCTTATAGGCAATGCGATGGAAGACCCGAAGATCATCTCCATTGGACTGCCTGTCGCAGCTGTCTGCTTAATATTTTCAGTGATAATCGGCGCCATTCGAAAAAAGAAAATCTGAAAGGGGCCGGAGCTTTGCTCCTGACTTTTGACTGATCCTGGATTGCTTATTCTATCATCTGCAATTAACGGTAATACCGATATATTTATTTCCGGTGATAAAGAATTTCTTGATTTGCATAGAGTGAAAAATATGGAAATTGTTACTCCAAGGAAATCATATTTTTTTCTAAGAAAGCGCTTCTTAATTTGAAATCATTTCTATAATGCCTTATACTTTAGTACGGAATCACCAATCAATTCAGGCTGTCCCTTAACATATCAAATGGCCATTTAGACACAATAGGTGAAGCCAGGGGTCTGCGTAACATATAGTATCAAATATACAATCTGTAGATATGGGATAGCCTCAATTATTCCGAGGATCTTAAAATGAATATTTTAAAAAAAATTATTTTAATTATCATTTTAGTTACAGTTTTTTCTTCCTGTGGTATTTTAAAAAAACCCATAAAGATCGGTGTGAATCTATGGCCCCCCTGTGAGATCTGGTATATTGCAGAAGAGATGGGATATTTTGAAAATACTCCTGTAGAGATTGTACGTTTTTCTACATGGACAGATAATATGAGTGCTCTTTATTTAGGAAAGATTGACATTACCCATTCTACCTATTTAAATGCCATTTATTTTTCGGATAAAGGAGAGAAAGGTCAGATTATCCTTTCCTCAGATACAGTTGTAGGAGCTGATGGGCTTGTTATTAAAAGTTATTTAGTGGAAGGGAAATACCTTAAGGGGAAAAAAATTGCAGTTGAAGTAGATACTGATGAACATTTCCTTTTAAAAAAGGCTCTCGAAATATACGGGCTTGGAGAAGAAGATGTTGTCATTGTAGCCACAACATCAAAAGATGCTAAGGAAAAGTTTATTTCCGGAATAGTAGATGCATGTTTTACATATGAGCCTTTTTTAACTGAAGCAGCAATTAAAGGAGATGGTAAAGTTATATTCACTACCAAGGATCTGCAGGGGTACATGATTGATACCCTGGTGGCAAAAACAAGCACCATAAAAAAGCGAAGAAGAGACTTAATTAAAATCCTTACAGCCTGGTATAAAGCTCAAAAATATATAGAGAATAACCCTCAGGAATCATTTAAAATAATGGGAGGAAAGGAAGGTATTGATCCAGAGAGTTTTAGAGAATTTTACAGCTCTTTCACTTTCTTTTCTGTACAGGAAAATCTCGAAATTTTTTCATCTGAAAGTTTTAAAAATAAATTAAAAGAGATGAATGGCTTTCTATATGCCAAAGGAGCCATATCTGAAAAAATAAGTATTGAAGAAATTTACAACCCCAAGATTATTCAAAAACTAAGGTAGTATTCCATGAAAAAATTGATTGTTTTAAAAAAATCAGTTCTGGTAAAGTTCCCATTACTAATACTGCTTACAATGCTGTTTCTCGGAATAATATCCGTGCTGTTTACCGATTATATAACCTCCAATCAATTTGAAAATAATATTGGGGATGAGGCCTCTCTAATTCTATCGAGTCTTAATTGGGCTATTTCTCCTTTGCTTGAGAAAGGAGAGATGAATTCCATTCAGAGAATAAT